>JAQBNQ010000403.1 GCA_028288545.1 Bacteroidota bacterium | reverse complement strand
GATCGAATTCGTAAAGCAAAACTATCCACAGGTCAGTATCATTCAAAACAAGCGCAATGGTGGCTATGCCGGGGGGTATAATGATGCTTTAAAACAAGTGAAGGCAGAATATTATGTGCTGCTAAACCAGGATATTGAAGTTACACCCAACTGGGTAGAGGCTGTGATAGCCGAAATGGATACGGATAAAAACATTGCTGCAGCTCAGCCCAAGTTAAGAGCCTTCAACCAGCGCGATCATTTCGAATACGCCGGCGCCAGTGGCGGTTACATTGATAAGTTGGGATATGCTTATTGCAGGGGACGAATTTTTGATACCCTTGAAAAAGACGAAGGACAATATGACGATGTTAAAGAAATTTTTTGGGCAACCGGCGCCTGTTTATTTATCCGATCAGAAAATTACTGGACTGCCGGAGCATTGGATGAAGATTTTTTTGCACACCAGGAAGAAATAGACCTTTGCTGGAGAATAAAAAATATGGGCTACAAAATCATTTGTGTCCCCCAATCTGTGGTTTATCACGTTGGGGGTGGTAGTTTACCGCAAGGAAATCCGCGTAAAACCTATCTCAATTTTCGCAATAACCTGATGATGATGTACAAGAATCTACCAGATACTTCATTATCAAATAAGATCATTTTAAGGGTAATGCTTGATGTTATTGCGGCATTTCAAAGCATAGTAAGCAAAGGGAATTTTAAAGATGCCAAAGCCATTTTTAAAGCAATACTTTCCTTCTATGAAGCCCTACCGGCACTTCGTATTAAAAGGAAATCCATTCAACATCAATCATCGGCTCACCTTAGCGATGTTAGTATAATCTGGCAATATTTTGTCCAAGGGAAAAGGAAGTTCAGCGAACTATAAATAGCGGATTGAAAATCTCAATTTACCTTAACCAGCTTCTTCACTGCAATGCTACCGCCTTCCGAAATTATATCCAGCAGGTAAACACCACTTTGCAAACCATCCCCATTTACGTTAAAAGCATTTACGTCAGCAGGTAAATTGTAACTCCTCACCTCTCTGCCGGTATAATCGTAAATTTTAGCAATGCTTTTAACTGGTATGTTCGAAATAGCAATTGTAAAATAGCCGCTGAAAGGGTTAGGATAAATTTCAATGCTTACACTACCTGTTTCGGCTATTCCTGTGCAAACTTTGACTGTAAAATCCGCAGTATCTCTCGAAATACAGCCGTTTGCTGCGGTGTAGATATAATTTACAACGTTATCTCCAATAAAGGCCAACGATGGATCGAATGTGTCATTGATAACCCCTGGTCCGTTATAAATACCCCCCGCGGGGCTTCCGGTTAAAGAAACAGGACTGGCGTGACTGCATATGGCATTGCCACTGTAATTGAAACTTACGGGAGTTCCGGGTTTAACCCCAATATTTTTGATACGCGGGCTTGAGGTACCGCAGCTATTGTTAGACCTAACCGTAATGTTACCGCCGTTATTTCCAACAAATGCGTTGATAGAGTCCGTTAATGAACTTCCAGTCCATCCGTTAGGTAAACTCCACGTATAGCTACTTACATTAGCCAAAGGCGGAATTGAATATATGATCGGAGTTCCGCTACACGCGCTATCAGGGCCAATAATGGCTCCCGGTGTTGGCGGGCTGCTGGTAATAACATTTACATGTAAAGTCTGCGGAATTGAACTGCCACAACCATTATTAGCAGTAACAGCAATATTGCCGCTACCTGCCCCTATAGTTGCATGAATGCTATCAACCGAAGAAGTGCCAGACCATCCGCTTGGAAGCGTCCATGTATAAGATAATGCCCCAGTTACGGCACCCGCCAAATAGCTTTGGGTAGAGCTTCTGCAGGGCAGTGTATCGCCAATAACAAACGATGGAGATACAGGCACATGATTAACAGTTATGTTTAATGGATTAGAGGTTTGGCCAAGTCCGCAAACGTTAGTTGGTGTAACCACAATATTACCTGTAATGCTGTTGCTGCCAAAATCCACAATTACAGTATCGCCTGTACCTGCGCCAACAATAGTAGCGCCAGAAGGCAACGACCATGAATACGAAGCGCCATTTAACAATGCCGTAGTATAAACTACATTATTCTGTCCGGCGCAAACTGTTGTTAATCCCGAAATTGCGCCACCGGTTAACGAAGGACTAACCGTAAGTATTGCTACTGATGAATATACAGTTCTTACACAAGTATCGCTTACGGCACAACGGTACTGGTAATTGTTCATGTTGGCGTTTGCACCTGTTATATTTAATGTTGGCGTATTAGCATTTGAATATACTCCCGTGTTGCTCACATTATTCCAGTTGCTACCTCCGTTTGTACTTAGCTGCCATTGATAAGAAGCAATATATCCACCCGCTGTTGTACCAAAACTAGTACTTCCATTTACACAAATATTCTTATCCGAAGGGTTTGTCAAAATAACAGCAGGGCTGCAGGTAGTAGTACCAATGCACGAAGTATTTGGCCCCCCTGTGGCTCCGATATTAATATTGTCGAAACTAACACTAAATACATTCGCGTCATTATACCCGCAAAAAGCATTGATGTATAAAAGCACTCCTGATTTATCCGTTACCTGCGAAAGATCGTAGGTGACAGAAATGGTTTGGCAATTCCGCACAGAATCAAAAGGCAGTGTACTTCCCAGTATTCCGTTTACAGCCAGTGCATTTATAAATGTTCCCAAAGGAAAAGAAGATGTTGGTGCAAACAGGGTAAACGTAACACGGTCATTTGGGTGGCTGGGGAAAAAGGAATTGCTAATGTCCACATTTAAATTAACCTGGTTAACTGTGGAACAGTTAACTGCCGGCGACCTTAAAAATGAATGCCAGTTATTATTCGAACTTCCGCTAAACCCTACTTTAGCTCCCGGGCATCCGCCACTTACAAAGTACTGCATAGGGCTGCTAACACTTGTATCTGAAGACCACCATACGTTAGTTGGACTTGCAGTTGTTGTATCAAGTATATTGGTATCCCATCCTTCAAAAAAGGAAAACGGGGTGCCTTCAGAAATTCTTATATCGCCATCCTGGTTTCGGGCTTTGGCATAAAAACAGTAATTGGTATTTGGGTTAAGCCCGGTAACATGAACCGTGCCCCACGCAGCTCTTGTTTGAAAAACTTCAACAGCGCCTAATGTTCCCGAAGGTTGCACATAAAGGCTTTCCGACGAACAGTAAATGGAGTAGGTGGTTATAGTTGAATTTATATATGGGGACTCAGGCAACAGGGTAACATCCACGCTAACATTGCCCGGGTTA
>JAQBNQ010000390.1 GCA_028288545.1 Bacteroidota bacterium | reverse complement strand
TCCACTTTTACCTTTTAATGCTTCCATCTCTTTTCGGCTTTAGCATAACTGAAGCGGGCAGGATAATTACCACAGCTTTATCCATTCTTACCTTTCCGGTCCTTTTTCTTCTCGTTAAAAAAAGATTTAGCCCTGAGATAGCACTTATATCGTGTTTGTTGTTATCCGTAAACGAATTTCATCTAAAGTATTCTGTAATAACAATGACAGAAGTGCCCTTTATCTTTTTTGTTTTTTGCGCGCTACTGTTTTTTTACAAATTTGTTGAAAGCCGACGGCTGCTGTTTCTTGTTCTGTGTTCGGTTTTTTTAAACTGCTGCAACATGTTAAGGTTTGAAGGCTGGATCGTTTCTGCTTTCCTTTCTTTCAGCCTGTTTTACTACGAAAAAAACCCAAGACGACTTGTTGGCTTTGCGGCAATGAATGCCATTACCATCATTCTTTATATTTTTATAAGCCTGGCAAGTACGGGCTATCCCGTATACGGTCTTACCATTAGCAACCTTGAAGTAAAACACAACTATGAGGTTATTAAAGATGTATTTCATCATATTCTCACGGGCCTAACCTGGGATCAGCCTGTGCCAACGTGGCTTTTAATTTTATCGATGTATGGGGTGTGGATAGGGATTAAGAAAAAAACCGAGTTGCCCTGGCTATCCTTATCTGTTTTATTACTGGGCATGATAGCCTGGAAAATACTGACTTGCAGCAACGAGCCTTCTTTTCGTTATTTTTCCACCGGTTTGTTTTTGATGTTGCCTTTTGCTGCGCTAAGTATAAGCCGGTTAATCCCCCCGGGTGTGTTTATAAGGGCAACCTTGTTTTTTTTGCTGTTGTGCGTTTCACTTCCCGGGCTAAACAAACAGTATAATGTTTTAAAATACCAACCCTATTCTCCAAATGGAATTTTAAAAGCGGCTGAATGGATTAAAAATCACAAAAAACCGGGCGAACAAATACTATTTAACTCTTCCGGTACCGAATTTTCCGGGTTCAGATTACTTACCAATACCTATAGCAACGAACTTTATTTCCCACCTTACCCCGGTATGAAAAAATTTGAAAATTACCGCGAATTTTCAGACACCGTTTTTTTTCAATTGAGCCTTAAGCCAGATTACAAATTCATGGTTTATCAAACAGGGTTGGAAATGGATTCTGTTTTTCATTTACCCCGTGTGCAGCAGCAATTGCAATCGAGTGGACCGGGTTTCGATTCGGTCTTTTCTGTAGGGTCATTCCGGATTTATTCCATCCGCCATTAAGGCTTGTAAACAAAGCGCAGGTAAAATAATTCCTTAAGCACTTTAACTGACTTAAAAATACTGTATTTGCTTTCGCCTTCACTACGCCAGCGATGATTCACCTGCATTTCACGCAAATTCACCTTTTTTAAATGAAGGATAATAGGCACATAACGATGAAAATTCTTAAAATAATTAATGTCCTTTAAGTATTGGGCCTTTACAACCCGCAAACTACAACCGGAATCATGCACCCTAAGTCCAAAAAATGACCGGATCAGAAAATTGGCAATCCTGGAGCTTACAACAAATACCTGCTTATCCTTACGGTTTTTGCGCCAACCGCAAACACCTTCGTATTCACTGTTTAGCAACGCCATCATTTTGGGAATATCAGCAGGATCATTTTGCCTGTCTGCATCAAGCAATACAATAAATTCTCCTTTAGCCGCTTTAAATCCCTCCATAGTTGCAAAACTTTGTCCCGAGTTAATTCTAAGATCAATAACATTAATCCTTTTGTCGCCTGCTTTTAATCCATTCAAAACATTCAGGGTATCATCGGTTGACCCATCATTTACAAAAACGATTTCGTACTCCTCTTTGAGGGGCAAAAGCGCGTTCACAATTTCGGTGTACAGCGGGTCAAGATTTTTTTCCTCATTAAAAGCCGGAACTACAAGAGATAATTTCATGGGTGGGGATTCAAAAAGCTTTTGTAGTTTTTATTTATAACAAACATATCGTGCCAAATTAAGAAAATAAGGATACACCAAATGGCCCTGCCATGATCCTTAACTCCTGCAGTATGTCTTTTCCAAATGTGCTCCACAGCTTCCCAATGCAAAATACCGGTTTGCTCAACCTTTCTTTTATTGAAGTATTTTGTACACAAAGGCCCTAGTCGGTCCAAAACCCATAACGAATATGGTATTTCCAGGCCCGACTTTCTACGGTCAATTATGGCATCAGGTATAAGACCCCTGGCAGCTTGTTTTTGTATATTTCGACGCTTAAAATTTTTTACCCGCAAATGCGTTGGAATTCCGGAAACATACTCCACCAGCTCTCTGTCCATTAAAGGGAATCGCGTTTCAAGGCTATGTGCCATAAACATCCGGTCATTTTTAACCATCAGGTCATCCGCAAAAAAGAAGTATATATCCAAAAAGGACAGTCGGTTTAACGGCTCTTTGAACAGACGTGTATTATACACGTCAGAAAATATCCCACCGGTTGGGCTTAACGATGGTATATTTTTAAACAGCAAATTTTTTTCCGCATCTGTAAGCACATGGCGCCAAAACATATGCGCCTCCGGCACATTCAATTCAGTTCCCTCAGTAAAGCGTTTCATTTTAAAATCAAAGCTCAATTTTTTGTACGAAGCAGGCAGTCGTTGAGCGGCAGATTGGATGATATACCGCATCGACTTTGGCACCAATTGTTTGTAGCGTGTACTTACCTTATACGCGATATGGGTGTCGTACCCATTAAAAATCTCGTCACCACCTTCCCCTGAAAGCAATACTGTTACATGTTTCCGGGCTTCCTGTGCCAATAGGTACGAAGGAATATTTCCTCCATTACCCGATGGCTCATCCAAATAGGCTATGTGTTGAAATAATGCCTGTTCAATTTGCGCCGGTGTGATTTTTACTTCGTGATGTTCAGGTTTAAACCGGTCCACCATCAAGCGCTGGTATGAAGACTCATCAAATCCCGGCTCGTCGATACGAAGAGAAAATGTAATCAACTTTTTATTTAGTCCCGCGCGGTGCGCCATACTTAATATTAAACCCGAATCCACTCCACCCGAAAGTGTAATTCCCAAAGGAACATCGGCTACAAGGTTCCTTTCAACAGATTCCTGCATTAACCTACGTGAATTGTCCACCGCACTGGTTTCAGAAATATCCTTATCCTCTAAAAAGTTAAGCGTATAATAATTTCTGATTGTTGATGTAGCAGTATTTAAATCAAATTCTACCAGGTTTCCGGGCCTTAACTCATGAACATTTTTATAAGGAGTAAGTGCCCCCGGAATGTATGCCAACGTAAAATAGTGAAATATAGAAACGGCATTGACCTCAGCCGAAAAACTTTGTACTTCACATAAGGATTTTAATTCAGATGCGAAATAAAATTTTCCCGATTCTTCGAAATAAAAAATTGGTTTTATGCCAAAAAAATCCCTGACAAGCCATGCTTTATTAAGCTTTTTATCGAAAATGAAAATTGCAAACATGCCATTCAACTGGCTTACAAAATCAATACCGATGGTACGATAAAGATTTAGTAACACTTCGGTATCTGAGTTGCCCCGAAACGAATGCTTTTCATCCAATCGAAATTTTTGCTTTAACTGCAAAAAGTTCGAAACAAAGCCGTTATAAGCAATAAGGACATTTTCATCTTCACTTAGCATTGGTAAATCAGATCGATGATCTGTATCGGTAATGGCCAATCGTGTGTTGCCAACCAGGCATTGTGGCGACTCGTAATAACCAGTGTGCGAAGGCCCGCGATGCCACAAAATCTCCGTCATGGCTTTAAGATCACGATTATCGCTATCGCCAAACAAGCCATTAAAAGAAATTATGCCTGCAATGCCGCACATAGTTTATGGAGCAATTGATTTTGATGGAGAAGAATTATTTAACTTTTTGACTGTACCTGCAATCTCAACCGCAATAATCCTATTTACCGCCGGGGAATAATGACACACGAAATTACTATCGGGATACCTTGTGTTATTCAGAAAACTGTGAATGCTGGTGGTAGGGTCTACACTAAAAACCCCAGGCATAGCCACCAGCGAATCAAAAAGAGGATGATGATTGGATTTATTCTCTTTACACTCGCCTGACCACGGCAAGTACACCACCACTAGAGTGGCGTTTATTTCTTTACAAATGCTCCGGATTTTTTCAAGTATTTTTTTTGTCACAATATCATTAGCTGCGTCGTTGCTATGTTCGTTTAGCTGTGCCCACTTTGCTTTTATCAAGCCCCAGCTTTTCCATCTGAAAGCATCCATAAAAACAGAAGGTGGAGAAACCGGCACTCCTTTCAATTGCAAGGTATCACCCGACAAAACGAAGTAGGGTTTGGCAAAATCACGAAAATTGATTTTGTTACGGTTAATATCATCATTTAAAAAACCCAGTCTTACAACATCCGGATGATACTTTTGGCCTTCATTCATCAATTTCAATAATTGCTGATCCTGACCATAGCCATGAACACCAATATTTATTACTTCGGCGCTATCCAACAAGGTGGCAAGTATGGCGGGAAAGTTGTCGCTGTCACCTACACATTCGCCAAAAGTAAATGAATCTCCAATGGTCAATATCCTCAACTTCCGGGTTTTTTGATAGCTATATTCGGCTTCACCGCGGCATCCCTTTGAATTACTGCTAACTGCCCAATCATTACACATAACATGGCGCAAATTTTCCTTTAACGTCCAGCCATAAAGGGAGTCATACCGGTCGATAGGATAAACTGTAGTTTCCGGGTTATGCTCATGATTCTCCAGCCACATTTCTTTTGTCCAGTCAGAAGCATCATGCCAATTGCTCCCCACAAGCGTGAGACATTTCCTTGCCATTAATTCAAGCAACAATAAACTGAGAGTTACAGATATAAGCAGTAACAGTAAATTTTTGGACAAATTATTTAGCCCCAATTTTATTTTTTTTCCAGTCCAAACCTATCTGCAAGTTGTTGCAGATAAATAGCAATTCGCCTCACCCGTTCACTCCTGATCATAAACTCATCCTGCTTATCGCGAACACCCTTCAAATAATCCCGCTTAAATTTATTTTCCTCAACCGCCGCTCTTCTGTCAAACGCCGGAAAATGGAGTTTCCAGAAATTGGGTTTGTCCAAATTAAAATATGCCCAGTGCGCTTCGGTATTAAACCCGTCATTTAAACAATCCCACAACTCCTGCACTTCAATTTCCGATAACTCGGTCAGAAAACTTTGGTCGGCTGACCTTAATTCCATTTTATTGCGACTGCAAAAATCAAACGCTGCTATCAATTGTTCATTAAAGGAACTAAAATTCCCGACTCTGACCATACTGAGACCTTCATTTGCAGAGTCAGGACGCCAAATGCGCTGTTGTCGATATGAATCATCTACATATTGATACCGCATGTCGGTAATGTCATGCATTACAACCATGCATTCCTTCCCTTTCATCATTGGCAAAAGATAACCTAAAACGTATTCAGCCGTTTGAAACCCGTGAGCATCCCAAAAAACAAGTACCTTTTTTGCCGGTAGAATTTCCGTTTTCATTTCAACTTCCAGGAAATTATTTACAAACCTGGCATCTAATCGCTTCAGCCATTCATCGTTTACAAGTTCGCGAATTTTAGGTAAAGTAATAGTTGCCCAAAAGTTATTATCGCATAAGCTAATTACCTTTGCGTTGATATAACCTGCTACCTCGGTAAAAACAAATGTGGAATTGCCATAAGCCCGCCCAAGTTCGACAATAAGATCGGGTTTCATTTCATAGGCTATTGCCGCCAGTTGAAAAAACTGGTGATAGGGAAGATCATGAACCCGACCTGAAAGCTTAATAAAACTGTCGATTCTTGGTTTTAAAGATTTCAGAAAATCTTTATTCTGATAAATTGCCCTTGCGGGTGAAATAGACATAGATGAAATTCGATTACCTGAATATTACTAAATTCAACAGCAATATAAACAGTAAGTTATTAAAATGAAGTTATCGGCAGTGGCAAAAAGATTTAGCAGATTGAGTACGAAATTTTTTGTGGCTCTACTGTTTGGTTTCGCTGCGATAGAATTGGTTTTTCGCCTGATTCAATTTGGGTGGCCCCCACTTTACCAGTTATTTTTTGATGACAAAAATAAGTTGTATGTATACATGGTAGGCGAATCAACCGCCGAGGGGGTACAATACCAGGATAAAATCTCGCCCGCAAAACTGGTGGCTTACCAGTTTGGAGATTCGCTGGCCGGAAAGCCGATTGAAATTATTTCGGTTACAAAATCCGGGCCTCCGCTGGAGTTTCACTACTTCCGGCTTTTTTTTGAATTACTTTTCAGGCCCCATAAAAACGGCCTCGTATTAGTCTATTCGGGCATAAACGAGGCCACTGGCAATACTAATCCTACCCCTGATTTTGAATTCTGGAAAATAATTCAGCACTCGATAGTACTTTCAAAGCTTTATTATATGTACAGGCCGCATAATAACTGTCCTCAAAAATTTGAATACAGGTACCACCAATTAATGCGGCTATCAAAACAACATCATTATACAATGGTCGTTTCTCAATTAGTGGGCAACATTGGTAATTATGACCCTGAAGTTACGCGCGAGGATGATTTAATGTTGCCGGAAAACCGGGAAGCACTTCATATTGGCAAACGGCTTTTTTCAACGGGGAAATTTAAAGAAGCTGATAGCATTTTTGAAGGCCTGGGTGCCAAATTTTCATCTGAGCAAGCCCATCTCCTTTATTTTCGAGGCAGATGTAAATATGAACAGGGCCAGTACGACAGCGCTGCTATATTTTTGAATCGCGCACCCGAGATACATAGCTACATTGGTTTTGCCCGATGGAAAAACAAGATTATTGAACAGGTAGCGGCAGAAGAAAATATTCCGGTTGCCCATGTCTTCAATCGCTTAATGGATTCATCGGAGCATCAGCTATTGGGATATAATCTGATTAACGATGCACACCATCCAAACCTTAAAGGTTATTGTTTAATGGCTGACGAAATAAGCCAGGAGGTGAGTAAACTGTATGGTGACAAAATAAAGAGAGTACTTACACCTGAAATAGTTGAAGAGCATTTTAAATTCGACGATAAATTTTATGCTTCAGTTTATTACAGGCTGGTGGAGTGGTTTATTTTTGAGTGTGTTGAAACCCAGGAGCGCGATTTACGCATGGCGCGACTGAAATTTTACCTGGCAAAATATGAAGGTCTGGATCCAAAAAACAATATCCTTTTTTTGTGGAAAGCAATTATCGCTGTATTGGAAAACAATCAGCAGTCTTTCCTCGAAAACTTTAACAGGTTAGAACAATCGAACGAAAAAGAGAGTTTATTGAATCGTTTGCGGGCTGCTTTTGAGGACAAGCCCGGTTTTAGAACAGAGCTAAAATCAATTGTTGAAAAATGGCAATTGAATAATGCAGGCGATATAAAACTACAGAAGGACTTTGTTGCACAATTACCCTAGACAAAACAACTCTTTCACTTTTCAATCAAAAAATTTTCAATAATCAAGGCGTCCATACCACTTGCGTAAAACGAAGCCACAGCATCGCGTGGAGTAGCAACTATGGGTTCGTGCGAAAGGTTGAAGCTGGTATTTAGTACCACGCCATTGCCTGATTTTGCCTTGAGAGCCTGGAGCAGGGAATAGTACTTTGCGTTTTGACTCTGGTTAACTGTCTGTATTCTGGCAGTTCCATCTACATGGCTAACGGCGGGAATTACAGACCGCATTTTTTCTACCACATCATAGGTAACAGTCATGTATGGTGCCACCTTTTGTTTGCCGGAAAAATATTGCGTTGCATCTTCCTCCAAAACTCCCGGGCAAAATGGTCTGAACGATTCCCTGAATTTTATTTTCGCATTGACTTTGTTTTTCATTTCAGCATTAGCCGGGTTAGCAAGTATACTTCGCGCACCCAGTGCCCGGGGCCCAAATTCCGTCCTGCCCTGGAACCAGCCAATAACTTTATCCTGTAAAATAAATTCTGCCGCGATTTCAGCAGGGTCATTCAGTTCGCTATATTTTAACCTGCAATTGTAAAACACCTCTCGCACCTCATCATTCGAAAACTGATTTCCGAGAAACGTATTTTCAGATGCAACAGGATTTATTCCTTGTTCCCTGCCTGCAAGCCATGCCGCGCCTAACGAGATACCAGCATCACCGGCTGCAGGCTGAATGAAAATTTCATCTACAAAACCTGCGTTCATTATTTTTTGGTTCAAAACACAATTAAGGGCAACACCACCTGCCAGACAAATTTTTGTTTTACCTGTTTTGCCAACATAATGTTGAATCATCGAAAGAACAGTATCTTCCAGATGTTGCTGCGCCGACGCTGCAATATCTTTATAGTATTGACTAATATCCGATTTGGGTATTCGGCACCCAGCGCCTGTTTTGCGCAAAAAGGCGGCATTAAAATTCATATCATCTTTATGTAGGGCGGGGGCTTTGGGTGCAACGGAATTGATAAACTCCTGATTCATTCTGAGCTGTCCGTTTGCAAAGCTGATCAACCAATCGAAATCATACTTTTTCCGGTTGCCATAAGAGGAAAGTCCCATGACTTTGTACTCATCGCTGTCTTTGGCAAAACCGCAAAACTGTGTAACAAGGGAATAGAAAAACCCAAGGCTATTTGCCCTGTCAAATCGTTCCACCAATTTAATCTGTCCGTTTTCACCGGTACAAATCTGTGTTGAAATGCCATCTCCCGAATTATCCATTGTTATAATCAATGCATTATCAAAACCCGAAGCGTAGTAAGCACTTGCAGCGTGACAATCGTGATGGTGGTAACGCTGTAGGGGCGGGGCGTAACCGAAATGAAATTTGAAATAATCAGTGATCCGCTGGTCAATTTCCGCACCCCAGGTTGAACCATGAAAAGCGACTATATCTACATCTTGTATTTTTCGGCCGGCAATCTTCAGCACTTCAATAACTGATAAATAAGGGAGTCTTCCACCGGAAAATTTTATCCGGTTTAAGCGCTCTTCCTCTATGGCCGCAACAACCCGACCGTCTTCAACCAAACAGGCACTTACATCCTGGTAGCCCTGCCTGAATCCGCCATTGATGCCCAGTACTATCATTTTATTTTTGGTATTTCTTCGGGGTAATATCCCTTTTCCTTTAACATCCTGCCAAACTGCGTACCTTTCAATTTGCCATCGCCCAAATCCAGTTCAACAATTTTTAAATCTCCTGCAAATTCGTTGAACTCTGCTTGTATTACCCGGCCATGTTTATCAACGGCCAGCGAGCAGCCTACCATTTTTTTTCCTTCATATGGCCCACCGACAATATACCCAACACTTGTTGTTGATACTACAGGGATCTCGTACATGGTGGCAAGCATAGTAAGCGGCTGCACCCATTTATCGCGGTAAGGGTCCATGGCTTCGGTAATGCCATGATCAACGGTCCACGATGAAGGAGCGAGAATTATTTGTGCCCCCATGTGCGCGAGGGTTTGGCCTATATGCAGGGAATCGATATAATTATCGGCGCAAATATTGATGCCTATCTTTCCAAAAGGAGTT
>JAQBNQ010000388.1 GCA_028288545.1 Bacteroidota bacterium | reverse complement strand
GTAAAGCGGAAACGGAAGAGATTAGAACCAAACTATTTGTTTCATTTGTAGTGGATGAGGACGGCAGCGTAATTAATCCCATCATTAAAAAAGGAACAACGTGTCCCGAAATTGATAAACAGGTTTTAGAACGCATTAAAATGCTGAAGTTTGAACCGGGTAAGCAAAATGGCAAACCGGTAAAAGTTCAGTATAACTTTCCTATAATAATCGAAATAAGGTGAACGAAGAGAACCCGCCGTTAGCAAACATATTTATCGGAGTAGACTCTTTGAACAAAATGGGCCAATATATCCCGGCATCGTCTTCCGTTTTTGTTTTGGTGGATGAGAACACTTTGAAATATTGCTACCCTTTGCTTAGCTCCACTTTAGCTGAACATTCGCTTATTCAGATTCCATCCGGCGAAGAAAACAAGAGCTTAAACCAGTGTGAAATAATTTGGCAGAAGTTGACTGAAGCCAATGCAGATAGAAGCAGTTTGCTTATTAACCTGGGTGGTGGTGTTATTGGTGATTTAGGTGGTTTTGCTGCCGGTTGCTACAAGCGCGGAATAAAGTTTGTGAACGTTCCTACAACGCTTTTGGCCATGGTGGATGCCAGCGTAGGTGCAAAGACCGGTGTTGATTTTATGGGTTATAAGAACCAGGTAGGCTTGTTTAATGAACCCGAAGGAGTTTTCATTTATCCCGACTTTCTGAAAACGTTATCTGAAAGAGAACTTACATCAGGCTTTGCCGAGGTGATAAAGCATTATTTGATTGCTGATAAAGCTGCGTTTGAACAGATCCAAAATTCTAAACCCGAAATAAGGGATTTGAATTTTGCTGAACTGGTGGAGCGCAATGTGCATATTAAATCTTCCATTGTTCAGCAAGACCCATTGGAACAGGGAGCCAGGAAGGCTCTTAACTTCGGCCATACCGTTGGCCATGCAGTGGAGAGTTGTTTCTTTGGTAAAAAGGAGACAAAACTGTTACATGGGGAATCGGTGGCCATTGGCATAATAGCGGAGAGCTTTATTTCCATGCGAAAGGAAAAACTTAGTGGCTTAGAACTTGAACTTATTATAGACATGGTGCTTCATTATTTCGACCTGCCGTTTCTGGCGGAATCGGACTTTTCACCTATCATAAAGCTGTTACAACAGGATAAAAAAAATGTAAAAAAGCAAGTGCGATTCACATTATTAAATGGTATTGGTAACTATTCTATTGATAATTTCGTTGAAGAAGAACTAATATTGGAATCCGTGAACTACTATAACTCCCTGCTTGAATGAGCATTGTTCGAATCAGCCACCCCACTAAGCGTATCAAGGCCAGGATAACTGTTCCCGGTTCTAAGAGCGAGAGTAACCGCTTACTTATCCTCAATGCCCTTTCAGGAAACAAACTGACGCTCGAAAATCTGTCAACGGCAAGAGACACAAGGCAATTGGTTCAAATTCTTTCGGAAGAAAAGAAGACCATTGATGTATTGGATGCCGGTACCAGTATGAGGTTTCTTACAGGCTATTATTGCGCATCTAACCAGCATAAAATTATTACCGGTAGCGAAAGAATGAAGGAAAGGCCAATAGGCCCCTTGGTTAGTGCTTTAAGCGAAATTGGTTTTGATGTGCGCTACCTGGATAAAGAGGGTTTTCCACCCATTGAGATTGTTCCCGTAAAATTTGACCGCCTCGAAAAAGAAGCATTTATTGAAGGTAACGTAAGTAGCCAGTTTATTACGGCGCTTTTATTGATAGCTCCTTCTTTGCCTAATGGTTTAAGGTTGAATTTTACAACCGAATTGACTTCGAGACCTTACATTGAAATGACCCTCCAAATACTCCAAAACTCGGGCGTAAAATATGATTGGACCGACAATGTGATTGAAGTAAAACCGCATAAACTGCAAACCGGGGCTTTTTCGGTTGGTGGGGATTGGTCTTCGGCTTCGTATTGGTATTCCATCGCTTTTTTAGCTGAGGAGGCCGAAATATTCTTGGAAGGAATGAAAGACGACTGGACCCAGGGCGACCAAGCTATTGTTGACTGGATGAAACGTTTTGGAGTGATAACAGAGTTTAATAGCCAAGGCGCATTACTCAGAAAGATAAAGGTTGAATATCCGAAACTGATGAAGATGAGTTTTAAGGATAATCCTGATTTGGCGCAGACTTTTGCTGCCATGTTCGCTGCAAAAAATATCTATGCCACGTTTAACGGCGTTGAAACTTTGAAAATAAAGGAGACCGACAGGATAGAAGCTCTGAGGAACGAGTTGAGGAAATTTAATGTGCACTTTGACTATTCGGAGATGTATGAATTTTACCAATTGAAGGGCACCGTACGTGTACCCGAAGTGCCTATAAAAACTTATAATGATCACCGGATGGCCATGTCGTTTGCACCGTTGGGATTATTAGGAGAAATACATATTGAAGATCCGCAGGTGGTTGAAAAATCTTACCCTACATTTTGGAGTGACCTGGTTAAGGCTGGCTTTAAAATTTCATCAATTCAATAATATCCATTCCGCCTAATAGCAGCGAAAGGTTGGCATCGGCTTTTGCAATGCCTATTATAAATCCACCACCACCTGCACCGCATATTTTAAGATGGTATTCGTTATGCTTTAGTCCCTCTTTCCAGGCGTCCTTAAATTTTGGTGGGATAAATTCGGGCAAAAGATCCAGGTGTAGCTGGGAGATGATCTTTACAGACTTGATCAACTGCGCGTATTTCTTTTGAATGAAACTTTCCACTGCAATGTTATTGGCGGGTATCAGTGACTTCGCAACGGTAGTCATAAACTTCGGCTCATTACATTTTTCAAGAAACAAATTAACGAAGGGTGCCGTTTTGCGTTCGATGTGTGTATTGATGAGAAATATCTGAAAATAGGCCTTGTCACTTTTAGGCAATGCAAAAGCCTGGGTTAGCTGTCCGCCTTCAATTAGTACGGCTTTATCCAAATAACACACTATCGGGTCGAGCCCCGAACTTTTGCCGTGGAAAAAACTTTCTACTTCGGCCAGTTCCTGTTTAACATCGCCCATCACCGGTGCCTTCTTTTTGTTCTTCCGGTATTGATGGTAAATGGCTGCAACCAGTGCCCCTGAACTCCCAAGGCCATAGCCCTGTGGTATGTTGGAGTCGAAGTACAGGCCCTTCTCTATATCATCAAGAAAATAGTTAGTATCGTATAAAGGCCCCAGGTCTTTATGATGAATAATGTAATCTGCAATTTGAGCCAATGATTTATTGCTCTTGATATTTTCAGGAGAAGGAGCTTCATCCGGAAAACGCATGACTCCAAAAAAATGTTCCCATGGCACCGCCAGGCCTGTGGCGCCTTTGTTAATGATCTGCTCGCCAAACAACAGAACCTTGGAATGGAATATTTTATGTGAAACTTTCTTAGCCACGTAAGCGCCTACTTAACTCTGTATGGGCCTTCGCCAACATTATCATGTATCATCTTGCCACCTTCGCAGTGTTTTTCCAACTCTGCAAAAATGAAAGCGTCTACTTTTCTTTTAATGTTGTTAGGATATAACAGGTGAATATTAGGTCCTGCATCCAGTGTAAAGTAAACCGGCAACTTGCTTTCCTCGCGGTAGCGTTTTATCTTTTCAATCATGGTAAGCGTAGAAGGGGCAAGTAGCATAAATGAAGGTGACGAGCACATCATTAATGCGTGAAGTGTCATGGCCTCTTCTTCAAGGATGGTACCGAAGTGTTCAAGATCACCTTTTTTAAGGGCGCCCATAATTTCTACCAGGTTTTTATTGGCTTGTTTAAAGCGTGGTTCGGCGTAAGGATTGCCCTTCATTAAAGAGTGGCCAATACGGCTTGAAACTTTCTTTTCTGCGCTGCTGGCAATCAGAATTGTATTTTGATAATTCTTAAAATCCTTGTGAAGGTTTTTTGCAAATGGAACTGCGTATTCATCCGACGAACCCTTTACAGCGCGTGATTTACCCCATTCAGCTGCCAGTGGATACAGGGAACGTGAAGCACTGCCAGAGCCTAATCTAGCAATGGTAGAGGCCTTTTGAACGAACTTATCTTTAGAAGGTTTTTTCTTGTCCAGTTCATCCTGCAACTCGCACAAGCACAGCGCTAAGGCGCTCATAGCCGAAGCTGAAGATGCAATACCGGACGAATGCGGGAAGGAATTGGTTGAATGGATAAACAGGCCGTATTGCTGCAACAAAGGGAAATCCTTTGAAATAGTATCGAAGAACTTTAGCATTCTGAGACGGAAGGCCATGTTCTCTTTGCCATCAAAGTAAAAGCGCAACTCAACATCCTTTGATTTGCTTTCTTTTGGAACAAGCGTATCTCTGGTTTCGGAATAACAGTTTTCCAGCGTATAACTAATAGAGGGGATTGCCGGTATTTGAACACCTTTTTTCTTGCCCCAGTATTTTACCAATGCAATATTTGAGGGACTGCGCCATGTTACCTTTTTTATTTCCTTCATATCTTTAAGTCTTATCGTTTTAAAATTAAATCTTTCCAACTGAACACAATGCTAATGTTTTTTTCGCTTAAATAGTTCTTCAATTCTTCTTCGCTTTTTTCATTGGTCATTAGTACAAAATCGCCTCCCCAGGCGCCGAGAGATTTCACACTTCCCCAATAGTCAGGAAACATGGCATCTTTTACTTTCTGCAATTTAAGTTGTGAGGCGATCAGGTTTTCGTGCTCGTTTAATAACTGTTCAAATTCGGAAAGGCCGGTACTTGCTAAGATGAAATCTGTAATGCGATTTAACTCCTTTATGGCGAGTGATTTATCCTGCAACTTGTTTTTATAATATTGAATTGCTTCGGAGGAAAGTTGTTTTTTACCCA
>JAQBNQ010000360.1 GCA_028288545.1 Bacteroidota bacterium | reverse complement strand
GAGGTTACATTAATTATTGGCGCACTTGTGCTAAGCACATTTACTGTAACCGCGTCTGTTGCGGTTTGCCCGCTATTGGTAATGGTAACTGTATAGGTGGTGGTGGACAAAGGCGTAGCTGTCGGGTTAGCGCAATTACTACAGGTTAAACCACTTGTTGGCGACCACGCATAGGTTACCGCGCCTGAAGTATTTGCCGGCACTGCCACCAACTGTGCCGATGACCCTGCACAAACCGTAGTGTCATTTCCTGCAGAAACTGTAATGGGCACCGGGCTAATAATAAACGTATTATGAAAAATAGAATCGCCCGCATCATTTCCATTATTGTTGGTGATATTAACTGCAGTATAAAAAGTAATATTTCCTGCTGTTGCTGCGGGTGCGGTCCAGTGAAAACTCCAGTTTTTGGTGGTGTCGGCATTATGATGGCCTATGTAACCTATGCCACCAAGAGTGCCAAACGTAGTGTTGGCAGCGTTAGTCACCGCCAGGGTGCCGGCATTTCCGTTAGCGGCATTCAGCGATGATATTTCAAACCCTGTGCGGGCAGAATGGCTAAGTGCCGAAAAGAAAATAATATACTGCGTTCCCGCTACATAATGAAAACCACTTAACGGAACCTGGTTAGTGGTGGTAGTACCTATTGATACACTCGCGCGCGTTGAGGTAAAAGCCGCAAAACTTCCATGGCACATTTGACAAGAAGAATTATTAACGGGGTCTTTGGTTCTTCCAGCCGGTGGTTGCACCGAATTCGAATTTGCATTCTCAAAATGCAGGCAATACAGCACACCAATTAAAAATGCGATGTATATGCTGCGGCGTATAAATTTCTTCATTCTCCAAATGTAGTAATATACACTTGCATGTCATAACACGTATTGGGGGCGTTTAATGACGGCCTGGTTTTGCTTGATAAGACATCACATATAAAAACCTATTCGCATTATTACCCCACCGGTTCCTCTCCGGCATTTACAGTTTATTTTTAAATTAATTACAGGCTCTTCTTCCTTGCTTTTGCGCCAACGTTTCATATATTTGAAAAATATGGCAACTATGAAAAAACTGACCCTCGCGCTGTTTGCATGTATCTTTTATTTAAGCCTTGCCGCTCAATATACCTGGACACCCAAAGCCTGTCTGCCCGGCATATCGCGCGATGGGCATGGTTCTTTCTCTTTAGGAAATAAAGGCTACATAGTTTGTGGCATGTCGCAGGTTGCCACCCCCATTGGAGAAGTATGGGAGTACAACCTTGCAAACAACAGTTGGGCTCAAAAAAATAATTTCCCCGGCATTGCCCGGGTCGGGCCCTTTTCCTTCGCTATTGGTAATTATGCTTACGCGGGCGGCGGTGCAGATGTATACGCTACTACTTTCTATACAGACTTCTATAAGTACGATCCATCTACAGACACCTGGACACCCATTGCCGCCTTTCCGGCGCAAGGCCGCTATTTCGGAATGTCGTTTGTTATTAACGGAAAAGCCTATGTGGGCTGCGGAAAAGCCTCAGGCCTGTTCAGCGATTTCTACTGTTATGATCCGGTTGCCGATACCTGGACCCAGGTTACTTCAATGCCCGGCAATGGCCGTCAAAATGGAGTAAGCTGCACCATCGGTAATTTCGGGTATGTTGGTTTGGGCTATAACGGTTCCAACCTTTCCGATTTTTACAGTTACGATCCCGTTCAGGATGCCTGGACTCAGCTAAATAGCTTTGGAGGTCAGCCACGGTATGGTCCGGGGTACTTTACCATTAACGATACATTTTATGTTGCAGGGGGCAGAGATCCTTTTTATGACGACTGCTGGCGCTACGAACAGGCCAGCGATACCTGGACACAGCAGGAAAGCTTTACCTGTCTTGGTCCTGCAAGGGCTGGCTGTTATGGCTTTACAATTAGTAACCACGGTTACATTTTTGGCGGCGGCGAAACCAATGGCACTTTCTTTACCAATTTGTACCAGTTTGGTCCGGTGGATAACACATTTATAAGCCAGGTTCATGTGCTCGGAAATGACACCGCTTATTGCGGCAGTTTCAGTAGGGTACTTTCTACGGGCAATGCTTGTACCAAATGGTCTACCGGTGCCACCGGTGCACAAATTACCGTTAACACCTTAGGTAATTACTGGGCCCTTTATCCTGATACCTGCGGTATGGTTTCCGATACAATTCATATAACCCAGGGCGTCCCACTGGCTAATTTAGGCAACGATACTACTTACTGCGGCGCTTTTAGCCGGGTACTTTCAACCGGTGTTGCTGGTACAGTATGGTCAACCGGCGCCACCGCTACACAGATCACGGTTACTACTCCCGGTACATACTGGGCTCATATCAGTAACGCGTGTGGTGTTGCAAAAGATACTATCGTAATTGCCCAGGCCACAGCACCCACAGTAAACCTGGGTAACGATACTGCCATTTGTTCGGCTGCAACATTTACACTTAACGCAACTACAGCCGGGGCCACCTACTTGTGGCAGGATGGATCCACTGCGCCTACTTTTGTAGTAACGCAAACAGGCCGCTACGTGGTAAAAGTTACTTCCGGCGGTTGCTCTACGTTCGATACCATACAGGTAGGAATAGGCAGTTTGCCCGCTGTAACCATAACACCCCCTGTAAGTATTATCTGCGCCAGCGATAGTGCACAGATATGCGCCCCCAATGGTTTTGCAACCTACAATTGGAATTCGGGACAGAGCACCGCCTGCATTTTTGTAAGGCTGGGCGGCAACTATTATGTTACCGTAAGTGACCAGAATAACTGCACTGCCGAATCGAACCATGTAACGGTTGTAGTAAAACCAATTCCTTCCGTATCTATATCGGTAAATGGCGATACGCTTAGGGTTTATAACCAAAGTAATGTTCAATGGTATTTAAATGGTGTTGCTATTTCGGGTGGCACAAATAACATATACATCGCCAACCAACAAGGCGAATACACTGTACTTGTAATGGATACCGATGGTTGTTCAGCGCTTTCTTCCCCTGTAGTATTTACGGGCCTTGCCGAACTTACCAATACCGGCATTGAAGTTTATTGTGCCCCGGGAGAAGTAAAAGTGGTTCTCATCGATGAGAAAATTTCTGCGGTTCAATACCAGGTAATAGCCGTTGATGGGAAAATTGTGAAAACAGAATCAGGCAAATCATCGTCCTTCAGTTTCTCAACTCAACAATTGTCAAACGGCATTTACATACTCGCACTAAGGGATAGTCATGGAATGCTCGGCACAAAACGTTTTGAAGTGATACATTGATCAGTGTTGGTAGATGGTCGGCCCGTAGTCCCGGCCGCACTGCCACCGCTACAAACTACGGCCAGCGGGGGGTAAATATTAGCGAGGCATAGAAGCAAATACATATTGCAGAGGAAGTGTTTTTATTTCCGGGTAAAAAATTTATTGCCACCAAATAAAGAGTTAGCTTTCAGTTAAAATTTTGTTACTATGAAAAAACTTCTGCTTTCCTGCGTAATCGCACTTGGCTTTATGAACACGCACGGGCAAATTACGCTTGACACTACCTTTTCTTGCTTTTTGGGTTATGATTTTAAACCTGTGCAAATAAGCGTGAACGAAACAAAATGGTTTTTTGCCGATACCTTACATAATACTTTCAGCCTTTATAACATGGATTTCAGTCCTTTTCTCACAAATATTGCCTTGCCCGAACCGTTCGCTATGACCTCGGCGAATGCAATGCAGGTGTTATATATTAGCCGAACATTATTTGATTGCGACTCATCAAACATTGAATACGCCTATTATTCACCTGATGGCATTGGCAAACCTTTTAAAGTTTTGCGAACGGATGGTACAGTTTTGTTTCAACTGGATAGCGCTAATGGACCATATGCCTATGGCGCCAATTTAGGCGGGACTGATTTAATAAGGCCAATAATAAATACTTCAGATGGAGCTAAACTAATTTTGCAAAAATCAACGAGTTTGCAAAAGTTTATCTACTCGCTTTGTGGTTCACTTCCTACCGGCGTATTTGATTTTAGAGACCAGACCATATCATACATAAAAGCCTTCCCCAACCCGGCTTCTCAAACTGTAAATTTTAAAATTACCGTGCCGGACAATATGGGCGTCTATGAATTAATAATTAGAGATGGCAATGGTAAAGGAGTAAATCACATTAAGGGATATGGGGCAAATTCGGAGATTTCTATAGACGTAAGTAATTATAGTGCGGGGGCATATTTCTACGCTCTAGCAACAGAAAATAGGCTATATAAATCAGATAAATTTATTATATTAAAATAAAAACCATTGACATGAAAACTATTTCAATATTCATATTAATCGCGTTATTATTACCTAATTTACTTATTTATTCACAAGTTACAAATGGAACGAATACACCTGGTCCGGGAACGGAGTTTGTTGGGTGGAATGGCGGAGGTACAAGCAAAGACCTCGACATTCAAAACCAACACGGTTCCAAAAACATCAACTTTTTTACAACCGGCT
Source organism: Bacteroidota bacterium (assembly GCA_028288545.1). Lineage (GTDB taxonomy): Bacteria > Bacteroidota > Bacteroidia > Chitinophagales > LD1 > Bog-950. The sequence continues at coordinate 13,086 of JAQBNQ010000360.1, read as the reverse complement.
CATCTACTACACAAAAGGTGATTATTTTAGGTAGTACCGGCTCCGATGATGGCTTTGTAGGCATTGGCACAACCGGTCCTCAAAACCTTTTACACCTGCACGTAGCAGCATCCTCAACACCGGTATTTGCTCAATTTACAAATGCAGCAACAGGCTCAACTTCCACCGATGGTTTATTAGTGGGGGTAGACCACATTGGCGTGGCGCAACTGATACAACAGGAGGCAAAGGACATGCGCTTTTTCACAACCAACAGCACTGTGGGGCCGGAGTTAAGGGTAAATATTAGCGAGGCCGGTGCAACTTTTCCGGCGCAGTTTTATACCGGCACCACACGCGTAGGTATTGGGTATGGCGGGCCTGCTGGCACTACAAGTTTTGCACCCCAGGCTATGTTGCATATTGGCGCTCCCGGTGGGGTATGGAGAGACTGGATGGATGTAGGTACGTATATGGGCTCAATTAACGGGCCAAGTGATGCCTTTGGGCAGGATATGATGTATTCCGGTTTATATCATACAACCATTGGTAATGATGCTGTATTAGCGTGGGGCGGCGGAGGGGCCTGCATTGATGACCCTTCCCCAACGCATTATTTTAGAATTTTATCTATGGATCAGTCGCCTTGCTCTGATGGTGGGCAGGTAACAGATGGCCGCGAGGTGGTACGTATAATACCCAAAGGATATGTAGGCATAGGCGATTTCACCACCGGCGATCCTTTATATGGATTGGATGTTAAAGGCACTGCTGACATACGTACTGTAGCTAATGACAATACATTAACCGAGGTCACGGCAACATTTCAAGTCTAGTGTCTAGTGTCTGATATCTTGGATCTGCTTTCTGGTATCTAACCAAAAATTATTTCACAAACTCAATAAGTCTTATATATATTAGCGCGATGACATTTTCTGAAGAACAGATAATTGCTCTTGCGCCCGATGCAGCATCGGTTAAAGCCGGTAAAGACCTGGCCAAAGCCTCCAAATGGGGTTTGCTATGCGCAAGTGATAAAACCCTGTGGGGCGAATGTCAGGGCAGTGGTAAATTGCCATACCAGGCCCAGGTTGATCTGCTTAATGTTGCATTTAAATGTAGTTGCCCCAGCAGAAAATTTCCCTGCAAACACGGCCTCGGTCTGTTGTTGCAATTTACCCGCGACCCTTCAGGTTTTACTAAAACCACAGAACCCGATTGGGTTATCCAATGGCTTGAAAAACGCGTAGAAAAAGCGGAAAAGAAAGCTGAGCAAAAAGATAAACCGGTTGATGTAGAAGCCCAGGCAAAACGAGGCGAAGCAAGGGCAAAAAAAGTAAGCAACGGTGTTGAGGATTTGCAGATTTGGTTGAAAGACCTGGTGCGCAATGGACTGCTGGATATCCCCTCACGCGCTTATGAGTTTTGGCAGAACCCTGCAAAGCGCATGGTGGATGCGCAGGCTCCCGGACTTGCAGGTATGGTGCGTGGTTTAGGAACCATTAATTTTTACGGGGCAGATTGGCAATACGATCTGCTGAACAAACTTTCGCGCATTTATCTGGCTTCCGAAGCTTATAAAAATATTGATGCACTGCCTGATGACTGGAAGAATGAAATTAAGACCCTGGTTGGTTTTCAGCAGGGCAAAGAGGAAGTGTTATCGCAGGACGGAGTTAACGACAACTGGTTAGTACTTGCCCGCACCTTCAGCGATGAGGAACAGCTAACGGTTGAGCGCAACTGGCTGTATGGTGTAAACTCAAAGCGCTGGGCTTTGATATTACAATTTTACGCCAACGGGCAGTTACCCGAATTAAACCTGATGCCCGGCACAGCCATTAAAGCAGATCTTGTTTTTTATAAAGGCGTTAACCCTATCCGCGCCCTCATCAAAACACAACATAGTGTTAGTGGTTTTACTGAACCCACCTTGTTGGAAGATTTTAAAACTGCCTTCGAACATTTTGGAGAGGCATTGGCCACCAATCCGTTTACTGATAAAATACCGGTGCTAATAAAGGATGTGCAGTTTAAAAAGCTCGGCGATAAAGGATATTTTACCGATAAAGACGGAGGAACCGTTTTATCAAACAGTACTTTGCAAACCGATTTAAAACTGCTTGCGCTAACCGGTGGCAAGCCCGGCCATTTATTTTTAATGGGTAGCGAAACAGAGTTTGAACCGCTCGGAGTTTGGATCGACGATAAATACCTGGCTTTATAATGCAACTGAAAGAGACCTTGGTAAACACCTCCTTATTGGGAACAGGAAAAAAACAAATTTCGGTATCCGATTTTCCTGATGCATTACAGCCTGAGATTACAAAAGTATTAGGCCAAAACGAGGATAACGAAACTAAGTTTCTTAAAACCTGCGCTGCTGCTTTCAATTATTATCGCTCGGGCATAGAGCCTATTAAAATAGAGGTGGCCGCTAATGTTGCCGAAGATGAAACCCTGCCTTTTTGTAAATACGAGGCGGTGAGAGTGTTAGATGAAATTCTGGAAGCAAAAAATTACGACTCGCTGCTTATTTTCTGGACAAAACGTTGTGCCGAAAAAAATCAGGTAATACCTGCTCAAATGCTGGTTAAATATTTTGAAGGTGCCGATGCTATAAGAAGAGCAAGTCCGGCTCTTTTCAAAAAGGTAATAGGCAATCGTGGCTTATGGTTATCGCAGTTTACAAAAGAGTGGACAATAAAAGACGTGGTAGAATTTACTCCTAAGGAAGAATATGATTGGGAGACAGGCGATATCTATGAAAGAGTGGGCCACCTGCGGGCAATGCGCGAAAATGATGCAGCCGGTGCCCTTGAAAAATTAAAATCCGTTTGGAAAGTTGAAAACGCCAACACACGGGTTGAATTGCTGGCCGCCCTATCAACTAACATTTCAAAAGACGATGAAGAGTTCCTCATCGCTTCCAGTAATGAGAAGAGTGTAAAGGTTAAAGAAAAAGCCCTTGCCTTATTGCAGCTCATTCACAATTCCGAAGTGGTCAAAACGTTCGAAACTATTTTAAAGCAGTCGATAGAAATAAAGCAGCGCAATATGCTGGGCATTATTAGCCGCATAAATATTGAAGTAAAACTGCAGGCCGGCGATGAGAGCATTTATAAAATGGGTATCGATAGTTTGAGTGTCAACAAACAAAAAACAGATGAAACGTATGTACTGGAACAACTGATAATGAAGGTTCCCCCGGTATTTTGGACCCGCGAGTATAACTTTACTATCACCGAAATGGTGAAATTTTTTGAAAGGCCCGAACTCGATAAATTCTCACAAGCGCTTAGTCTTGCCGTGGTTCGTTTTAAAGATACAGCCTGGGCAAAAGAAATAATTGAACAAACCGATTACCCCGACGGCTTACTGCTAAGTGTCCTTCCAAAAGAAGAGCGCCGCCAATACGCCATGAAATTTTTGAAGAACAATGTGGACACCGCCATTTCTGCCCTGCAAACCGAAAACTACCAGGAGTGGGATGTTAAATTAACGAGGGATGTACTATTGGCTCTTATTGAAAAGAGTTATTCAAAAAGTTACTACCAAAGTATCGCCTTATATATGTCACCCGCAATTTTACCCATCATAAAAGAAGTATCGCCACAGGATGAAAAAATGAAAATATACTGGGATGGTATTTCCGAAGAAATAGAAAAGCTAATTCGTTTTAAAGAAATAATAAAAACCGCCTTTTAAAATTTAAACCATGAGCACCATACTCCGCCAACACGCCGAAGAACAGTTTGCCGAAGAACTAAGCGAGCTGAAAAAAAACGAAACCAATAAAGTGCCTGCCCAATGGCAAATGTCGCCACAGTCGGTGGTAACTTATTTATTAGGGGGCAAACTGAAAAATGGTTTTACCATCACCCCAAAATATATCGGCAGCAAAAGGCTGATGGAAATTGCCGTTTCAACGCTAACAACCGATAGAGCTTTGTTGCTGTACGGTTTGCCGGGCACTGCCAAGTCATGGGTATCGGAGCACTTAGCTGCAGCCATCAGTGGCGACTCTGCCATGATCGTTCAGGGAACCTCGGGCACCGGTGAAGAAGCTATTCGCTATGGATGGAACTATGCCAAATTATTGGCTGAAGGCCCCAGTGAATCAGCCCTGGTAAAAACACCGGTAATGCGGGCTATGAAAGAAGGTAAGATAGCGCGAATAGAAGAGTTAACCCGTATTAACGCCGATGTGCAGGATACGCTTATCACTATCCTTTCAGAAAAAACTTTACCGGTTCCCGAATTAAATATTGAGGTACAGGCCGTAAGAGGATTCAATATTATAGCCACGGCCAACAATCGCGATAAGGGAGTGAACGAACTTTCCAGCGCTTTGAAACGCCGTTTCAATACCGTGATCCTTCCTTTACCTGATACCATAGAAGAAGAAATGGATATTGTACAACGCCGTGTTGAAAGTTATGGCAAGGTAATGGAACTACCTGCTGAAAAACCCGCGTTGGAAGAAATTAAAAGAGTAGTAACCGTTTTCCGCGAACTGCGCGGAGGCGTTACATTGGATGGAAAAACAAAACTGAAAGTTCCCTCAGGCTCTTTGAGCACCGCCGAAGCAATTTCGGTAATGAACAGCGGACTTTCCATGGCAGGATATTTTGGCGACGGACGACTCACCGCATCGGATATAGCCGCTGGTTTATTAGGGGCCATTGTAAAAGACCCCGTACAGGATAAAATAATCTGGCAGGAATATTTGGAAACAGTAGTAAAGGGACGCGATAACTGGAAAGACGTTTACCGCGCCTGTCGCGAATTAATGTAAGAATATGGCTGTTCACCTGCTTGGTATAAGGCATCATGGTCCGGGCTCTGCGCGAAACGTAAGAGAATATTTAAAAGAATTGAAACCGGATATTATTTTGGTGGAAGGTCCACCGGAAGGCGAAGCCTTGTTGCAAAGTGTAATACACAAGGATATGAAGCTGCCGGTTGCCTTGCTGGCCTATATCCCGGATCAACCACAAAAAGCAGTGTTCTATCCCTTCGCTGAGTTTTCGGCAGAGTGGCAGGCTGTTTTTTACGGCACCTACAATAACATACCGGTTAAATTTTTCGACCTGCCTTTGGCCCATAGTTTTGCTATTGAACTGGCAAAAAAAGAAGCCGCAGAACTTGTTGTGGCGGGAAATGAAAATGAGGATGAAACAGCGGCAGACGATACTATCATTGATGCTATGCAGGATGGAGCAGAAGGCGAACAAGTTGAAGCTGCCGTGGAAACACCTGCAGAATTACCCATCATTATTCGCGATCCGTTTCAATACCTGGCCGACATTGCAGGTATAAGTGATGGAGAATTGTGGTGGGAAATAAATTTTGAAAGCCGGAAAGACAACGCACAAATATTTGAGGCAGTACAGGAAGCCGTTACAGCTTTGCGCGAGGGAGTAGAAGAAAAAAATGATCCGCGTGAAAAATTGCGCGAGGCATGGATGCGTAAAATGATTCGCCAGGCCGAAAAGGACGGCTATGAAAGAATAGCGGTGATATGCGGCGCATGGCACGTACCTGCCCTGGCAGATATGCCCAAAGCGAAAGAAGACAATGAACTACTTAAAAATCTTCCCAAAGTAAAAATAGAAGCTACCTGGATACCCTGGACATTCAACCGCCTCACTTATCGCAGTGGTTATGGCGCCGGTGTTCTTTCACCGGGTTGGTATAACCACTTGTGGCAATACCCGGATGACGATGGCACCCGTTGGATGAGCAAGGTGGCACATATGCTGCGCACAAAAAATATGGATACTTCCGTGGCGCATGTTATTGAGTCCGTACGTTTGGCAAATGCCCTGGCCGCATTGCGCAACAGTACCCGCGCTAGCCTTGACGAATTTAATGAAGCCACTACCACCGTGATGGGTTTTGGCGACGACATTTTACTAAAGCTGATTCGCGAAGAATTAATTGTAAGCGACCAGCTGGGGGCTGTGCCTGAGGACGTACCCAAAGTGCCGCTACTCACCGATTTGGAGAGGCAACAGAAAAAATTAAGAATGCCTGCCGATGCAGGTATTAAAGAATATAATCTTGACCTCCGTCAGCCAAATGACCTTGCGCGGAGCGTATTGTTACACCGCTTAAGAACCTTAGGCGTTGAATGGGGCGAAGAAAGATCGGTAAGCGGTAAAGGAACCTTTAAAGAGCAATGGCTGTTGCAATGGCAACCGGAATATTCCATAAAAATTATTGAACAAGGTGTTTGGGGTAATACTATTGAAGAAGCTGCTTCAGCTTTTTTAATAAACAAAGCAAGCGGACAAACCGGTATAAAAGAAGTAGCCGATTTAATTGCAAGGGCAATTCCGGCGGAATTACCAAAGGCCATCGAGGCGCTGATCACTCTTTTAGATCAACTGGCCGCAACCGGTAGCGACGTGCTTGAATTAATGGCAACCCTACCGGGCATCGCAAACGTAAGTCGCTACGGCAGTGTTCGTAAAACAGATTTGGATATGTTGTCAGGTATTGCGAAAGCTATCATTGCCCGTATCAGTATTGGTCTGCCTATTGCCACCATTGGCGTTGATGAAGAAGCTGCCCATATAATTTTAAACCACATCATGTCGGTTAATAATGCTGTTAACCTGTTGCAGTTTCAGGAGCAGACTGAGGAATGGCTCCATAGCTTAAGACAAATACAGCAAAGCACACAAGCCCATGCTTTAATAGCCGGCTATGCCTGTCGCTCTTTGTTCGACCAAAAAGCTTTGCAGCATGAGGAAGTAGCAACGCATTTCAGCTATGCACTGTCCTCGGCCAGCGAACCCATGCTGGCAGCCTTTTGGGTAGAAGGATTTTTAAAAGGCAGTGGAACAATTCTCCTTCTTGATGCAAACCTGTGGAGCATCTTAGATAATTGGGTAAAAGGGTTGGAAGAAGAAATATTTGTTCAGCTATTGCCTTTGTTACGCAGGTCCTTCTCAGCTTTTACAAACGCCGAGCGCAGAAAGATCGGTGAAAAAGCAAAGAGCGGAACCAGCGCAATGACAAAGGTAATACCCGGCGAAGCCAACTTTAATTACGAGAGAGCCATAAAAGGAGTACCGGTGGTAATGCAGTTATTAGGAATTAATACAAGCGAAAATGGAAAATAAAGACCTTCGCAAATGGCGCCTGATATTGGGTGGTGACGAAAACGACGGCACCAACTATCAATTGATGGATCTGGATAAAAAGATGGATGCTTCACTGGATGCATTGTACGATTCTGATCGCAAGGGCGGACTGGGTGGCTCGGCACCAAATGTAAATCGCTGGTTAGGAGATATACGCGAGTTCTTCCCTTCATCGGTTGTAAAAGTTATGCAGCAGGATGCCATCAAGCGCCTCAACCTTACTTCCCTTTTAATGGAAAAGGAAATGCTTGAAAACGTTGAACCGGATGTACACCTGGTTGCAACCTTAATGACCTTAAGCCGCGCCATTCCCGAAAAAACAAAAGACACTGCGCGTAAAGTAGTAAAGCGCGTGGTAGATGAATTGCTGCAAAAATTAGCAGCACCTATGCAACAGGCCGTTCAGGGCGCCCTTAACCGTTCATCCAAAACACGCAGGCCAAAGCACAACGAAATTGATTGGAAAACCACCATTGAAAAAAACCTGAAGCACTACCAGGCCGAATACAAAACCATCATTCCCGAAACGCGATATGGTTTTGGTAGAAAACGCAAAGCCATGAAAGATGTAGTGCTTTGCCTTGACCAAAGCGGTTCCATGGGCAGCTCTGTAATTTATTCAGGCATCTTCGGTTCTGTAATGGCTTCCATTCCTTCCATTGCAACCAGGATGGTAGTGTTTGATACCGCTGTTGTCGACCTTACAGATGATTTACAAGATCCGGTTGATCTTTTATTTGGTGTGCAATTAGGTGGAGGTACAGATATTGACAAAGCGCTCACCTATTGCCACCAGGTTATAACACGGCCACTCGATACCGTTTTGATTTTGATAACCGATCTGTACGAAGGCGGCAATGAAGAAGACATGCGTAAAAAAATGCGCTTACTGGTTGAAAGCGGAGTGCAGTTTATTGTGTTGCTGGCCTTAAGCGATGACGGCGCACCAAGCTACGACCACAACAACGCAAAATTTTTAGCCGACCTGGGTGTACCGGTATTCGCCTGCACTCCCGACAAATTTCCCGACATGATGGCTGCCGCACTTAGCAAACAGGATCTTTCAGTTTGGGCCGCAAGTTTAGATATTGGGCTGAAGAAGGGATAATTAATTAAAAAAATGAAATTTCGGGGCATAGATTACATGTTTGATTCGGTATAATGATAAGGCTATTGTTTTTTTGGCGCGGGCAAGGGTATATTTGCCAGGTTTAAAGAGACACCTACAAACAGACCAAACCTTAGAGCATTAGCGGTTAAATTATTCGCGTCTATATTCCCACTTTTATAAAGATTCTTGTGGTCCTCGGGACCTGTATTGATATCATATTGACCCTTTAGCACATTTACCAAGCCCATAGCACACCCTACGGTAAAGTCGACAGAAAACTTTGACCCTGCAATTGCAGTAAAACCAAGGTTAAAATTGGAGTGTGAAATATCTTGAAAATTAGCTGCTACACCGACAGATAATCCTACACTACCATAGCGACTGACTCTTGTAATAAAATGCGCATAAACTACGGCATTGGGTATTAACCAATCATTCTTCTTATTTCTTCTTATAGCAACCGAATCTTGCCCTGCTGTGGTATCAACTCTAAAAGAATTATTTAACAAGCCAATGGTACTAAACCCAATTCCTGTAGCAAATTGAACTCTCCAACCCCGTTTTATCCATAAGGGCGCTACGCTACCAGCTAATGGTTGGATCGCTTGGCCCCATTTAGTGGTGGCTATTGGGTCAACTTTGTACGTAAAGTTTACTTCGTCCCCTTCAACATTCAAAGTTTCGGTATGAGCTTCATAATTAGATGTGGAGATAGTAGCTGAGTAAATACTTGTTAATTTTTCGCTCAAATCAACATAGTCATAGGCATTTATTTGGCTCATAACTTGTTGGGCGGATGCATGTAAAACATTTATTTGGTCAATTATAGGGTCGGTAACTCCTTGACTGATTTGCTGGGCGATAAACTCCTTTACGTTTTTTTTATTTAGCTCCGAACCATCAGTTATCTTGTCTACTATACTTTGAGCAGATTGATTCATCTTGCTATTGGTTACACTAATATTAGCCTTAGTAACACTTGCATATTGCTTCGTTTCGTCATCTGAAGCACTCATTACTTCTGATAATCTTTTGGCAACTTCTCCTACAATATCATAATTCCCTTTTGTGCCAGTGAAGTCCTCTACCAAACCTTCACACTTTATTTTAGCTTCAGCCATTTTCAAGGAGGGGTCTTGGCCAACGGACTGAAGTTGCATATATAAAGTCTTAGACTTCTCCAGTAGGGCAACCTTAGCTTTCAGGACATTATATGCTTTAATATATTCACCTGCTGGATTTCTTAAATCTTCGAGCGCTTTTTCCGCGCTTGAGGTGGCTGCCGCCAAGTTTTGATTTAACCCCGCAAATTGCTGCAACGCAGGCGGTGGCTGGGTCTGATAGGCTAATACTGAACCGTTCATTGTTACAGTATACAATTGTCTGTTAACGTTAATCATCACAAAGCGAACATCTTGACCTGTTATTACAAACAAGCCTTGTTTATGCTTCACGTCAATCGGATTTCCATCTTTATCAAAGTATTTTATCGCAGGTTTTGGTTTACTAATATCCGAAGCCGCAAAATCATACTGAATAGTTGCAACGCTTCCTTTACCGTTCTTGTTGTCGGCTATACCCTGACCATTGCCTCCTTTAGCCACACAAGGATTGCATACAAATAATAAACTCATTAATAATAACAGAAGGTTATATTTTTTCATACTTTTTATATTTATATGTATCATGGCCTCAAAATACATTTTGAATCTATTCGATCAGAGAAGTCATATTCACTTAATTCAAATGTACCTGCGCGATTACATTAATCAAATTTTAATGTATTATTTTTCATAGAAGTTTTAACTTTTAACAAAACCTCGTCTTTAAGCCTAACCTATTCGGTTAGATATGAGATAAAACCGTTCTTTGTGTTAGCGTATAAGCCAAAAAATCAGCCGCCTCTTGGCAATAAATTCCCTCTTCCGCGTTTAATAAAATGACTATGCAAAGGTTTCTCGTAATTATTGCCTTGCTCTGCGCCGTCTTCAGTTTCGGCCAAACCCAAAGGCCTGAAACCTCCTCGTTGCACTTATGCAATGCCGCTATTGAGCTTACCAAACAACACGTTGTTTACGATGCCACGTACACAGCAATTCCTTATCCCAATGGTGATGTTGCCGCTGATAAAGGAGTTTGTACAGATGTAGTCATTCGCGCGTATCGTAAATTGGGCATCGACCTGCAAAAGGAGGTGCATGAAGATATGTCCGCCAATTTTAAACTCTATCCCAAAACATGGAAACAAAAAGGGCCTGATAAAAATATTGACCATCGCAGGGTTCCTAATTTAATGACCTTTTTCTCACGCAAAGGGGTCAGCAAGGTAATCAGCGATAAACCCGAAGACTACAAACCCGGCGATATCATTACCTGGGACCTTGGCGGGGGCATGACCCACATTGGCCTTGTCATCAATCAAAAATCAGAGGACGACAAAAGGTATTTAGTAGTACACAACATCGGCCGTGGCCAGGAAATTTCCGACTGCCTGTTTAACTTTAAAATTATCGGGCACTACCGGTATAAAGTTTAGAACCTTGTTAGCTCCTTTATCTTTTCCATCGGCGCAAAACTTATCAGTTTCAAAAAAACATTCATCTGAAACTTGAAATAGCTGGTATTGGGTTGGGCCAAAATTGCATGGGCCAGTTTCGCCGCAGCCGGCCATCTTTCACCCCGCTGAATAAAATATCGCGTCATGCCATAGTAGCAAATGCTGTATAACCGGGCTTTAACCTTCGGCGATATTTTATTGCCCGGATGGCCATCAGAAAATATATGGTTAAGCACCCTTAGCTGGTCGATATACACGTTATTGGCCTGAAGGTTTACTGATTGCTCATCGTGCTCAACCACTACAACGGTTGCCTGTTTATCGAGATAAATGAAATCATACTTTGCCGCAATGCGTAACCAAAGTTCCAGGTCCTCGCCTATATGAAAAGCCGTATCATATTTAAACTCCTGCCATATTGAATGATAGATACATACCTGCTGGCTGTGAATAACCGAAAGCGCTATACTGTCAAACACCCTGGTCGGGTCATAATGATTGGTGGTAAGTTCTTTAAGCACTCCATCCCGGTCAAACATCAAACCCGTATAAAAGGCAGCGACCGGAAAATTTCGTTCTTGTAACTCGTTATAAAGAAGTTCAAGTCTTTGGGGAAGAAAATAATCGTCGCTATCCAAAAAACAGATATAGCGACCCCGCGATTGACTGACTCCATTATTCCTTGCAGCACAACGCTCGGCATTTTGCTGGTACACGTATTTTATTCTTGTGTCAGTATATATTGAAATTACCTCTTTGGTATCATCCCGGGATCCATCATCAATAATAATAAGCTCCCAATCGCCTAAAGTTTGCGCTAACACACTGTCAATGGCCTTTGGTATAAGCAAGGCCCGGTTATAGGTGGGTATAATTATGGAAAAGAAAGGCTCCATCAAAAATTGATCAGGATTTCAATACTGCAAAATAATTGGCGGTTAAAAACACCTCATTCTCCTCCGAATATTTACCAAGCGGAACAAAACCATCTCTTACTATTCTATACACCGAATACTTATCTCCCAGTATGGTATAAAAATCCTTTAAGTAAGTTTTTGAAGCAATGTTAGGTTGTCCAAATTCAAATTGTACCATCCAAACTTTTCCTTCCGATATCATTTTTCTTGCACCGGATAAAGCTGCCACCTCATGGCCTTCTATATCCATTTTCAAAAAATCAATTTGGTCTATACTTTTTTCTGCACAAAATTTATCAATCGTTGCTATTTGAATTTCTTCAACTGTGCCACCACCGCCTTCATTAAAAACATGAAGCGAATTTAATACTGAGCCCGAACCGGGGCCGCGAAGTTTCAGTACTTCTTCTTTTTCACCCAGGCCCAATTGCAGTAAAAAAATATTGGGGGCATTCGCCGCTACTAACTTAAGTTCATCATAAGCCCTTTGACTTGGCTCAAAGCAATAAAACTTCGTATCGGTTGGCAATATCTGTTTGGCTTCCTTTAAATATTTCCCGGTATTGGCGCCCACATCAAATACAACAGGGTTTTGCTTCGCCTTTATTTGTTCGGCAACGTGTTCAAGCACTGCTATTTCACCGCTCTCAAACAAATCGGAGCCTCCATAATAGTTCATGTTCACCACGCTCAAGTGCTTTAAGCGGGCCCATAAGCCCTGCATTTGTTTCGTCCGCGCAATGTTTACCAAAAACCTCTTCAGCATATTCCTGCAATTGTAATGAATAATTAGCCAAACTGGAACAAATGCTTCTGAACCATACTGCAGGAAGCTTTAATGTTTAAGTTTGTTTAGTAAACAAACAGCCATGAATAAGACCCTCGAATTTAAAGGAACAAAATACACCTACAATGTTGAAGGGACAGGGCCTGCTTTAATGCTTGTTCACGGCTTTATTGAAGAAGGTAGCATGTGGAGCGAGGTTGTAAAAGCTCTGAAGAAAAAATACAGGATTATTATCCCTGACTTGCCCGGTTTCGGTGCCTCACCAATGGTACCAAAACAGGTAACGCTATCCATGGAGCTTTACGCCGAATACCTGTTCGAAATTTTAAAACAGGAAAAAATCAAGAAACTGATTCTGCTGGGCCACTCCATGGGCGGATACGTAACACTAAATTTTGCCGAAAAATATGGCCCAATGTTGCGGGGCTTTGGCTTGCTCAATTCTCACTGCTTTGAAGATACGCCTGAAAAAAAAGCCAACCGAAAAAAAGGAATTGAATTTATTAAGAATAATGGAACTAAAGTTTTTATCACCGAATTATACAACAATATTTTTCACCCACTCTTCAAAAAGAAAAACC
>JAQBNQ010000358.1 GCA_028288545.1 Bacteroidota bacterium | reverse complement strand
TGAATGTCTTCATTATCAAAACACAGTACTATAAATTTCTGCACTTCCCAAAAATCGGCTTCGGGAAAAGCTTCCGTTCCTAAGCCATCCTGGTTGGTTACCATTACCAACTCGTAATCCAGTTCGCGCGCTATACGGCCCAGGTATTGGAATACATTGGGGTAAAAGATCAGCTTCTCAAATTTCTCGATCTTAAAATCATCCGTTTCAAGTATCAGCGTTCCATCGCGATCTATGAACAATACTTTTTTCTTTTCCATAAGGCGCGAATTTCAAAATAAAAATTCTCAAACGGGCCTTTTAGCGGAAATATCTGCATTGTCTAAATCTTCAAATTTTTCATTGCCTCCGCCAGTTGCTCAGTTGTAACCGCCTTATAATTGAATTTTGTAAATGCCTGTGTAGATGTTTTGGTCTCTTCCACAGCCAGAAAAATCTTCCCATCCTCCTTCTTTGTGCTTATCAGCACAACCTCCTCGTCCGCCGGAATTTGTGAAAAATTAAATTTATACAACTTGCTGTCGCCAAAGTCGGTTGTGTATTCGCTTCCAAAAAACGACTTGTATTTTTTTAGTACTAAACGTACAGAAGCATTTTTTTCTGCCTCCACGGTAAACCGTTCCAGTTTTGTTCCGGTTAAAAAGCGGTCGCAGTTTATCCAACCTAATTGACGACTGCTTGTCACTATCATATCGGCTTCATATTTTGCCTTATACGCGCTAACATAGGCCGTATATGCCGTGTCAACTGGTTTGATATAAGTAGTTTTGGCCAGAGCCACACTGTCAAAGTCAATAAAGATGTAGGCGTTTTCTGTATTGGCGCCAAACCTTTTAGGTAGACATTCCCTTATAAACTGCTGAATGGCCCTGTCGCATTCTGTATTCTTGTCGGTATAACTTGTTTTTAAGGATGTAATTCTGCCTTCCTTATTAACGGTAATATCAACGCGGGTCTTGCTCAAACAACCGGCGCATAAGATCCGGTCTTTTACGGTAACCTGTTCCAAAAAATTACTCAGCTCTTTATCTTTCAGATCTATATTACTAGTAGCCTTAAAAGGTAAATTCCGGGCAAGTACTGCTTTGGTTGTAAAGGCCTGTCCGTTGCCCTGGTAAACAAAGCGGTTGTCCGGAACAATTGTTTCATTTGATTCCACCGGGTCTTTTTCTACCTGCCAATCTATTCCTAAAGCACTGTCTCTTGTCCCCTCAAAAAATTTAAAATCCTGGCTCTTATTTTTGCGCGGAAATTTATATTCAAGGGCCTTTGCCGGCTGAACAGGCACTCCATCGCTTTCGGCAGTAATATTTATCATACCGGCAGTTTCTATAGGTAATCTACCCGATTTGGTGCTTAGGTTGGCCGCAAATATTTCATCGGCGGTATAGTATTCGCTAATGCTGATGTCAACTTTTTTATCTCCGAAAGCGCCCTCAGGTATATGCACCCGGGTGCCATGTTTACAAGTAAACACCTGTTCTTTGCTATTATCCACTTCAAAATGCTGAACCGGTACTTTGCAGCGCAGCATGGGGTCCTCAACATAGCTTACCTCAACCCGCCGGTTAACTGATTTTTCCTTTTCGTCCTTATTATCGTTAACCGGCTTCTTCTTACCAAAGTAATCGGCTTCAATATTTATTCCTTTGTCAACGTATTGTACATACGCCAAAACGGCATCAACCCTTTTTTTAGAAAGTCGCAGGTTATAGTCATCGCTGCCATCGCTATCAGCATGGCCTTTTAAAACAACCAGGTCTGCACTTTTTAAGCCCGTCAGCTTTTGGGCTTCGCCATTGGTTAATATGCTTTTGTCCTTGTCAAAATAGATAGTAACTGTTTTAACCTGCGCAGCAAAGCAAACGGAATATGTAAGCACCAGAGTAAAGAACAGTTTTTTAAGAATGGTTTTCATAAATGAGTTTGTTGTTTAAAAATGAATTCACTTATAAATACCGCGAAGACTATGGAGGTAACCTATACAAGGAAAAAATATTTTAACCGCCTGCGCTTTGTTTCTGTGTATTTGCAGACGTAAAACATGTAGCGGCCTAATCCGAATAATATAATCGCTTTGGCCCAGGGCGGTTAACCATGTTTATGAGGATGACAGGAAAAATATGTGTTTGCTTTTTAGAAACAGGGGTCTATTATTCTTCTTTTGGTAATAACACCCAAAACATAAAAATCGTTTTCGAGGTAAAATCCCCACCAACCGATTTTGATTCCTAAAAATTTTTTGTTGCGCCGGTGGTCATAGAAATAAATCTTCCTGCTGGTTTCACGACCTTGCTTGTTATAGCTTATAAAATATCCGTGTTTTCTATGCTTCTCACCTATACAATTTGTACTAAATTCTCCTACTTGTTTAACGGCCCCATCTTTAAACCGTTGGGTAATTTCATAGTGCATTCCATCAATTATCGTATCGGATTGGGCGGCAACTGACTTTCCTGAAAGGAGCATCATTAGCGAGCAGAGAAGAAGCGGGCAGAAACATCCATTCATAACAAAGACTAAAACGGATAGGCCTAAAAAGTATTTTGCAGCATTACATTTTCGTGATCAACTCGGCAGCTCTTTTCAAAGTCTCCTCTCCTTTAGCAAAGCAAAAACGAACTACGCTGTTATCTATTTGATGACGGTAAAAAACCGAAACGGGGATAGCCGCAACACCCATGTCTTTAGTCATGCGGCGCACAAATTCTATATCGCGCTCGTCGCTTATTTTGCTGTAAGCCGCTAGTTGAAAGTAGGTGCCTTCGCATTTAAGCAATTTGAAGCGGGATGATTGAATTGCACGTTGGAAGTAGTCTCTTTTTTGCTGATAGAAGCCATTCAACTCAAGATAAAGGTCTTTCCGTTTAAGTATTTCGTTAAAGGCAACCTGGGCAATTGAGTTTACACTAAACACATTGAATTGGTGCACCTTTCTAAACTCGGTCATCAGGTTTTTGGGTGCTATACAGTAGCCCACTTTCCAACCGGTAGCATGGTAGGTTTTACCAAAAGAGTTAACTACAAAACTACGTTCGGCCAGTTTTGGGAAACGCAATACACTTTGATGTTCTATTCCATCAAAAATGATGTGCTCGTACACTTCATCACTCAAAATAACAATGTCTGTTCCGCGGGTCAGTTTATCCAGCTGCTGCATATCAAATGCATTCAACACAGTGCCGGATGGATTGTGGGGCGTGTTGATGATGATCATTTTAGTGCGCTGGGTAATCAGTTTTTTTACGTTCTGCCAGTTCACTTTATAGTCGGGTGCTTCAAGGTCGTAGTAAATAGCTTTGCCGCCGGAAAGTTCAATGGCCGGCGCGTAACTATCGTAAGCAGGGGCAAATAATATCACCTCATCGTTTTCGCGCACTACCGAAAGTATGGCTGTAAAAATTGCCTGTGTTCCGCCGGCAGTAATGGTTATTTCCATTTCGGGATCAACGGCTATGCTGTACATGGATTCAACCTTAGCGGCAATAGTTTCGCGTAAAGGAAGATAACCTGCCATAGCGGCATATTGATTAAAACTTCCGCGCATGGCTTTTTGCATTTCCTCAATCAAAACAGGGTGCGGATTAAAATCGGGAAAACCCTGCGACAGGTTTATGGCGTTGTGTTCTTTAGCCAATGCCGACATGGTAGTAAAAATAGTAGTACCAACAGCAGGGAGTTTTGAATTTATGGAGGAAGGGAAGTTCATTATTTCTAATTAGCGAATTAGCGAATTTGGATAATTAGCGAATCGCGATTTCATTCGCTAATTCGCTAATTGTCACATTCGCCCATTATAAAAATTTATCTAAGTCAGCCACTTTCAAATCAACGGTTATCTGCTTTATCTCCTGCTCCTGCGATTTTTCACAAATCAGCAGAACATCGCCAGTGTCAATTACACAATAGTCGCGCAGACCCTGCAATACAACCAATTTATCTTTAGGCACCATTATCATATTGTTAGCACTGTCGTATATCTTAACATTTTTACCTGCCACTGCGTTACCCAGGTAATCGTGCTCGTACACCTCGTACAGCGAATCCCACGAACCTATATCGCTCCAACCAAATTGCGCTGGCATGGTAAAAACATTATTTGCCTTTTCCATCACACCATAGTCAATAGAAATATTGGTGCAATGCGAATAGGCCTCACGTATAAATGCTTCTTCGCCTGGCTGATTATAATACTGCTCACCATCTTTAAAGGCATCACCTATTTCAGGTAAGTGCTTACGGATTGCCTCCAAAATAGTTTTGGCTTTCCATACAAACATTCCCGAGTTCCATAAAAAATCGCCGCTTTTAATAAAAGTACGGGCTATTTCAAGCGAAGGCTTTTCGGTAAAAGTTTTCACCTTATAAAAACCACTTGGCGAAGGATCGTCATTAAACTGTATGTAACCATAGCCCGTGGCAGGCTTGGTGGGTTTTATGCCAATTGTTACCAACAGACCATTGTCGCTCACAAAGTCGATACAGCGGCTTATAACGGCCAAAAATTTATCCTCTTGCAAAATCAGGTGGTCACTAGGGCTTATTATAACCGTGGCATTGGGGTCGCGGGCATAGATCTTATCGCAGGCATAGGTAATACATGGGGCCGTATTGCGGCGCATCGGCTCCTTCAGTATCTGGTAATCAGCCAGGTCGGGCAATTGTTCCTTAACCTGTTGTTCGTAGTCGGAAGCGGTAACCACGTATATGTTTTCCTTAGGCACCATATTAAGGAACCTTTCATAAGTAAGCTGTATCAGCGTTTTCCCCGTATTCAGGATGTCTAAAAACTGCTTTGGCCTGGCAGTCCGGCTTTTAGGCCAAAAGCGGCTTCCTATGCCTCCGGCCATTATTGCCACATAAACATTGCTCATCAGATAAAAAGTTTGTTAATCAAAAGGGTGCAAAAATACATAAACCCCTCTCGCAAAAAAAGTTGTTCTTAAATTCGCCTTCCGCATATCAAAAATCTTTATTAAATTGACGGGAACTTTTGAAACAAATACAGCAATTATCGAGTTAGACCCTTTACGTTGATTAATTTGTTCATCAAACCGTTTTATTATGGAAGTACTTCAATCCTCTCTGGAAGAGGGGTTACAGGAATACTTTGGCTTTAGCAAATTCAAAGGAACCCAGGAAAAGATCATCAAATCGCTTATGGCGGGCAAGGATACGTTTGTTATTATGCCTACGGGCGGGGGCAAGTCGTTGTGCTACCAGCTACCCGCTATTATGAGCGAGGGTGTGGCCATTATTATATCCCCCCTTATCGCTTTAATGAAAAACCAGGTGGATTTAGTGCGGAACTACTCCAGTAAGGACAATATTGCCCACTTTCTTAACTCTTCTTTAAGCCGTACCGAGCGAAATGTAGTTATAAAAGACATTAAAGGCGGCCAAACCAAAATGCTTTACGTGGCCCCCGAAACCCTGACCAAACAGGACACGGTAGACCTTTTTAAGGAAATTAAGGTCAGTTTTATTGCGGTGGATGAGGCGCACTGTATTTCGGAGTGGGGACATGATTTTAGACCAGAATACCGCCGGATACGTGAGATCATTGAAGCATTAGACCAAAAATTCCCGATAATAGCCCTTACGGCAACAGCTACCCCTAAGGTACAAAGTGACATTGTTAAAACCCTGGAGCTTCGTAAGCCTAATATTTTCATTTCCTCGTTTAACCGTCCTAACCTTTACTACGAGATACGCCCTAAAAAGACACCCCAACTGGCCATTAAAAACATGGTTCAGTTTATTAAACAACGCACCGGCAAATCGGGGATCGTTTATGTAATTAACCGTAAAACAGCCGATGAACTTTCTCAGGTGTTACGGGCCAATGGAATAAAAGCTGCCGCTTACCATGCCGGACTTGACGGCAAATTAAGAACACAGACCCAGGATGCCTTTTTGATGGAAGAAATGGATGTGATAGTGGCGACCATTGCCTTTGGAATGGGAATTGACAAGCCGGATATCCGTTTTGTGATACACTATGATATTCCGAAGTCGTTAGAGAATTATTACCAGGAAACAGGCCGTGCAGGTCGCGATGGTATGGATGGGGAGTGCGTGGTGTACTTTAGTTATAAGGATATTTCGAAGCTTGAGAAACTGCTACGCGATAAAACTGTGGCCGAGCGGGAACGAAACATTCAACTCATTAACGAAACGGTGGCCTACATCGAATCGGCTGAGTGCAGACGTAAATTCATTTTGCATTATTTCGGCGAGGAGTTTCCGAGCAAGGATTGCAACAAGATGTGCGATAACTGTAAGCACCCTAAGGAAAAGATAGATGTAACTGACGATACCAAACTAGCTCTTAAGGCCATACAGGCAGTGAAGGAAAACCACGATCTGCCATATATGGTTAAAGTGTTGATGGGTAAAAAAGGAAAAGAAATAACCGACTTTAAATACGACAAGCTGGAATGGTTTGGCAAAGGCGCCGATAAGGATGAGCACCACTGGAATTCCGTTATCCGCCATGCTATGTTGCAGGGTTTGTTGGATAAGGATATTGAAGAATACGGTATTTTAAAGCTGACCAAAAAGGGCCACGAGTTTTTAAAGAAGCCAACCAATATGAAGGTTTCCATCAATCATAATTTTGAAGATGATGGCAGCGAAGTAATAGTTGAAGACGGCGCAGGTGCACGGGCAGTACTCGACCCTGTGTTGCTTGAAATGATGAAGAACCTGCGTAAGCAAGTGGGCAAGGCCAGTAACCTTCCTCCATATGTGATCTTCCAGGATT
>JAQBNQ010000353.1 GCA_028288545.1 Bacteroidota bacterium | reverse complement strand
TCCTGGCCGCTTATTGTGTATTAACACAGTTGGTCAAAAGCTGGTTTATAAAAAAGTTCAGCACATGGTTGTAATGCAATGTCTGAACTGTGATTCTTGTGATTTATTTGATTCTTATGATTAAGTGGGTCATTATTTTTTGAGACTTCTCAAGCTGCAACAAAAATTAAAATCAGGATAATCACATCAATCAATAAATCATAGTCGCGATGATTTATTCTACAAAAATTTGGCGGGCGGCTTCGAGGCTGAGGAAAATTTCTTTTTTGCCTTTTATTTCAACCAGTAATGATTTATCAAACTCCTGTATCTCCTTTATAGTTAACAGGCTGTTAAGGCCAATGTTCTGCTTGTCTAAATATTTTAAAAAGGCGGTGGAGTTATCTGCAACCAGTACCACTTTTACTTTTGCGCCTACTTCAACTTCCGACAAAGGTTTTGATTTCTTTCCGGGTAGTTTTCCGTTCTTGTCGGGGATAGGATCGCCGTGTGGGTCGTAATCGGGGTAGCCTAAAAATTTATCAAGGCGGTCGGCAAGGTCGGATTGTTGTACGTGTTCCAGTTGTTCGGCTATGTCGTGTATTTCATCCCAGCTATAACCCAGTTTATCCAGCAAAAACACTTCCCAAAGTCTGTGCTTTCTCACCACGTCCAGAGCGGCTTTAGCTCCTTTTTCAGTAAGCCTGGCTCCTTTTACCTTATCGTAGTTAACCAGCTTTTTATCGCCTAGCTTCTTCAGCATATCAATTACCGAGGCGGGATTATTGTTTAAAGCCTCCGCTATCAGGGTAGGAGAAATTTTCTGATCTCCTTCCTGCCCAAGGCGGTAAATGGCTTTTAAGTAGTTCTCCTCTGATAACGAATGCATTGCAGTTTGTCAGGCTTTCAACAAATATAGCAAATTGATTGGCAGGATATAATTATTAGGGTTGCCTAATTTTATTTATTTGGTAATTCAAACTAAAATATTTACGTTTGCCTTGTAATTAAAACAGAGGTTATGGCCGCTTTAAAATATATTCTACCAGCCGTTTTTGCGCTGTACTTTATTTTCCTGTTCCTGGTAAGATCGATTGCCGTTTCAAGGCAAATAGGCAAAAGCCCGGTAGTGCTTTCCAAAGAAGACAACGCCCATGGATTGATCGCCAAATACTTTTCGGCATGGATGCTGCTGTTGGGCCTGTATGTTGCAGTGTTTTCATGTTACCCTTCAGCCTATGGTTACTTTTTACCCATACCATATCTTCAACTTGGTAGCCTTGAAGCAACGGGAATCATCATTCTTATCCTTGCCCTGGTATGGACTTACGCCGCACAGGTTAATATGCGCAAGTCGTGGCGCATTGGTATTGACGAACAGCAAAAAACCGAACTGGTTACTACAGGCATATTCAGCTTTTCGCGCAACCCTATTTATGTGGGTATGATGGCGGCCGTTACAGGTCTGTTTCTGGTTACACCCAACGGATTTACACTGCTGCTAATGGCCATGGGCTATGTGCTGATACAAATACAGGTAAGGCTGGAAGAAGAGTTTCTATTAAAAATGCACGGACAATCGTATTCGGACTATAGACGCGGAGTTAGGAGGTTCATTTGAAATACTGCCTCTCCTCATATTCGGGGAGAGGCCAGTATTTAATAATTGTACTTTATTTGCCGCCGTTTATTTCCTTTTAATAAGCAATCCACAGTGAAATTGAATTTTAAAATACTGACCGTTGCCCTGTTATTTGGTTTGTCCGCTTTTGCGCAAAAAGATAATGTGGTAAGCCGCCTTATTGGTAACGACCGCCTGGGCAAAAAAGACTCGGTAGCCAACTGGACGATACATGGACAAATAACTTCTATCTTTCAATACCATCCGTCCTTCCAGGCCCCTTATTCCGGTACCCGGAGTATGAACAGCAGCGCAGAAAGCGCTTTGTCGTTAACCTCCACCATTTTTTTAGGAAGGAAATTATGGAAAGGTGCCGTCATTTATTTTAACCCTGAATTATCAGGCGGTCAGGGGCTCAGTAAAACGACCGGCGCAGCGGGTTTTCCCAACGGCGAAATTTACCGGGTAGGAAATCCAACACCAACTCCATTTATAGCCCGTGGTTACATTCAGCAAAACATAGCCTTAGGTCATTCGGACTATGATCTTCAGCCAAGCGATCAAAACCAATTAGCCGGTAAAATACCATCCTCAAGAGTTACCATAAGCGTTGGACGTTTCTGTCTCTCCGATTTTTTTGATGACAATAGTTATAGTCACGATGCAAGGTCGCAGTTTATGAACTGGAGTTTAATGGCTGCCGGTGCCTGGGATTTTCCGGCAGATGTTAGAGGTTACACGGGTGGTATTGTAATTGAGTTTATCAAGCCTTTGTGGGCCTTAAGGTTTTCGGCAGTACAAGTTCCTTTACTGGCAAATAGCTTAAAGCTGGATTGGCACCTTAACAAAGCAAATTCCGAAACACTGGAGTTTGAGAGACGATGGAAAATAAAAGGTCTTACCGGCGTAGTGCGTGGAACCGGCTATATCAGCTATTCAAAAGCCCCATATTATAAAGACGCCACCAAAGCAATTTTAACCGGAGATACTGCTACCGCTAATTCTTTAGGCTCTGTTATCAACGGTTTGGCAGAAAGCAATAGTTATGGCGGCATAAAATATGGCTTTGGCATTAATGCGGAGCAAGACCTTGGCACTGGCTTTGGTGTGTTTACCCGTGGCAATTGGAACGATGGCCACTCAGCTACCTGGGCATTTACCGAAATTGATCACAACGTTCAGCTAGGCCTGAACATGAAAGGAAGTTTATGGCTGCGCCCTACTGATAACTTTGGACTGGCCGGCGTTATTAACGGAATTTCAAAACAACATCGCGATTATTTACGTGCAGGTGGAACCGGTTTTATAGTGGGTGACGGCGCCTTGAATTACGGCAACGAATTTATTATTGAAACTTACTACCGCGCTCAACTGGCTTCGTTCCTGGCTGTTTCGTTGGATTACCAGTTTATAGCCAATCCCGGTTACAATAAAGACCGGGGTCCGGTGCATGTGTTGGGGTTAAGAGTGCATTTAGAAATATAAAGGCGGCCTCTACCCGGATGGCGATATTTTTCATTTCTAACTTTATTGATTAATCCCTTCAAATCAGTAGTCGGGAACCGAGCCATCATCTCTCTTCTTTTTTTCTT
>JAQBNQ010000307.1 GCA_028288545.1 Bacteroidota bacterium | reverse complement strand
CGGGTATATCCTTCTTTACAATAAATGGATAGCAATTCAAAGCCAAATGACCGAAGCCTGGGTATTGATAGATATAAAGAAACAAGACGAAAAAGTATTTACCAGCGCCGACTCGCTAAATGCCTTTGCAAAACAAAATGGTGTTGGACAGATAAAACTGTACGATGTAAATCCTTTGTTTGAGAAGTTTAAAACCAAAGGAGAACTGCCTGCGGAATGGCCGGTGCGTAAAACTAAAGTAAATATGAAATAGATTTCCGTTTAATGCAGAAGTACAAGTTCCTCATTACTGGCGATGCCACTATTTTAATGGAGGTTCGAATATTGTATCATGATAATATTCCGAAGTTAAAAGCTTGCCAATGCTATCGAAGGTTTCCAGACTATCAATATAACCATTTCTTAAAAAAGCTTTTTTAAACACCCCTCCATTATTATAAAAATTCTCATAATACTTGTCAAACTTTCCAGCTGAGTAGAACTGTTTCGCCAAAATGTGACCATTCTTATTTCGCCATATCCATTCACCCTCTTCTAAACAGTTCTTGTATTGTCCGAACACCCATTCCATTTTGTCCTTTGAATACATATTGCACTCTATTGTCGCACCTTGCCTGCAGTTATTTACTGTAATCATTTTTCTCCAACTCCCATCTTCAAGATAACATTCAGTCAATCCATTTTCCATCCCATTCGTATAATCGGACCTCCACTCAATTCTTCCATCTCTCCTATAGCAAATCCAATTTCCTTCGCGCTTTCCATTTTTGTAACTCCCCCGAGCATGAAGCTTTCCATCTTCAAAATAAACTTCTTTTATACCAATAGAATCACTTGTAATTGGCAAATCCAAATACATCAATTCATTAATGCTATCATTTGGGAACCTAGTAATAACAACTTTTAATTTCTCTGGCTGTTGGCATGAATTCAAAAGCAGCGCAAGAAGGAAGATTCCGTATGAAATCATCACGCGCAACTTTACCTTCAAATCCATTTCATAGAATGCATTCAAACTATGGATATTATTAAAACAAATCCCCTTGCGAACCTTTCTTTTTCGCCTTTGGATTTACTTCAAGTTCAATTGTAGTTCCCATATCAACTTCCTTCGGTAATTTAACTACTTCAGCAATTTTGCTTACGTTGTCAAATTGGGTAAGGCGGTTGCCTAAGGCTTTCCAGCCTTTTACTTCTATCATGTCGTTCACCTTCATTTCTTCTTCTACCTTGTCCTTGTTCTTTCCTTTGGTGGCGTTAAACTTCACCCACACCTCGGGGCGCGATGAAAAGACATTTAGTTTTGAGTTGTTGTGTTCGGTTACTACGGCGGTTTTATGCTTCTCGGTCTTCAACTCAATATTAAACCGCTTTACATAAAAGTTCTTGCTGTCACCGTCATAATAAACAGCAGTGTATACTTTCTTCGGGTCAAATTTTTCGATGTTCAGGATATCTTCCATCTCGTATTTGTTGGTCACTTCAAAGTTGGTCAACTCAATGTTGCCGTCTTTGTAAGCTACTAAGACCTGGTCGCCGGTATTGAACTCGCCAAGGTATTTGGTCTTGTCTTTTTCTTCGGTTACAAGGCGACCAAATTTTTCGTCTATCCAAAGTTTAATACCACCGATAGATGATTTACCCTTTTCAAGCAATTCAATTTTACGAACCGGGAATTTTGTAAGAATGTTACCAATTGAATTTCTTCCCTTAATGTCCATTGTTCCAAAATCGAATTCAAATTCTTTAATGCGGGCAGTAGTGTTGGGATGCAATTGCACCTTTACAATTTCCGATTCGGAGTTTTGGTTGGCTGTAAAATAAAGGATCTTTGTTCCGGCGGTGCCTTGTGCAAGATCATATTCTTTATCGCGTGTTACTCCCGTTACATTAAAGCG
Source organism: Bacteroidota bacterium (assembly GCA_028288545.1). Taxonomy (GTDB): domain Bacteria; phylum Bacteroidota; class Bacteroidia; order Chitinophagales; family LD1; genus Bog-950. The sequence continues at coordinate 5,734 of JAQBNQ010000307.1, read as the reverse complement.
CTTAACGTATGTGCGCTTACTGGCACCATCCACGTACGACATGTTATAGGCTGTCCGCTCATCACTCTTCTTCCAAACAGCAACATGTATTATATCCTTGCCCACAAATTTCTTATCCCCTATGCGTGTTACCATCATCTTACCGCTACGGGTAAACGCAATAATGTCGTCCAGGTCCGAACACTCACAAACAAACTCGTCCTTCTTTAAACCGGTTCCCAAAAAGCCCTCGGCGTAGTTAACATATAGCTTGGCATTAGTGGCTGCAACCTGCTTCACTTCAATTTCTTCAAAGCCTTTTACTTCGGTTTTGCGCTCGCGGCCTTTGCCATATTTCTTTAATAGATTTTGGAAATAGGCAATCGTGTAATCGTTCAGGTGTTTCAGGTCGTGGGCTACTTGTTTCAATTCCTTTTCAACGCCTTTTATTTCTTCATCCGCCTTAAACGAATCGAATTTCGAAATACGCTTGATCTTAATCTCCGTAAGTCGCACAATATCATCCTGCGTAACCTCACGACGGAACAGTTTCTTGTAAGGCTTTAACCCCTTGTCAATGGTCTGGATAACCGCTTCCCAGGTTTCGGCTTCTTCTATGTTGCGGTAAATTCTTTTCTCAATAAATATTTTCTCTAACGAACTGAAATGCCATTTCTCGTTTAATTCCGCCTGTCTTATTTCCAGTTCCTTACCTAGTAATTCTTTAGTTCTTTCCGTGCTTAACCTTAATATTTCATCCACTGTTGTAAACACGGGCTTGTCGGCAACAATTACACAGGCATTCGGCGAAATAGAATATTGGCAATCGGTAAAAGCATAAAGCGCATCAATTGTTACATCAGCATCGGTACCGGGCAATAGTTCAATCAGTATCTCAACATCTTTTGCGGTGTTATCCGATACGCGTTTTAATTTGATCTTTCCTTTATCCTGCGCCTTTAAAATACTCTCTATCAAACTACCGGTAGTGGTACCAAAAGGAATTTCCTTTATGGCAATGGTCTTTTTATCTACCACCTCCATGCGGGCACGTACTTTCACCCTGCCGCTGCGTTCGCCTTTGTTGTATTCACTGACATCAATAAACCCCCCGGTAGGGAAATCAGGCAGCAAACGGAAACGTTTGCCTTCCAAATGATTGATACTGGCTTCGCACAACTCAATAAAATTATGCGGCAATATTTTTGTCGAAAGCCCCACTGCAATACCCTCAGCACCGTGTGCCAATAACAAAGGGAACTTCATAGGCAGCGTTACCGGTTCCTTTTTACGGCCATCGTAACTAAGTTGCCATTGAGTAGTTTGACTGTTAAACGCAACTTCCTTCGCAAACTTTGATAAGCGGACCTCAATGTAACGCGGTGCAGCTGCACTGTCGCCGGTTCTTACATCTCCCCAGTTACCCTGGCAATCAAAAAGCAACTCCTTCTGGCCCATATTAACGAGCGCATCGCCGATGGAGGCATCACCGTGCGGGTGATACTGCATACTTTGTCCGATAACGTTAGCCACCTTATTATAGCGACCATCGTCCATTTCGTTCAATGCATGTAATATCCGTCGCTGAACCGGCTTCAGGCCATCCTCAATAGCCGGCACCGCCCGCTCAAGGATAACATACGAAGCGTAATCCAAAAACCAGTTCTTAAACATCCCATCAACGTGCAAGGCCGAATCTTCTCCCCTTGCCTCACTGCTTATAATATCTTCTGCCATATTTTATTCTAACTGTTTTAAATACAGTTCACGCAAAGACCGCAAAAGGATTTTCGCAAAGAACCGCAAAGAGAATTACAAATTATTTACATACCGCAAAATTCCATCTTTCAACACCATGGCATTGAAATTTATTAGCAAGCCTAATTTTTTACCTGAAAGTTTTAAATAAGTCAACAATTGCGCCTTGTGTACATCCGCCACAACTTCAACATTCTTCACTTCAATTATTACTTTATCCTCAACTAATAAATCTATCCTGTAGCCTATATCCATTTTCATTTCCTTATGCAAAAATGATAAGCCCACCTGTTGTTTGACAGCTAAGCCTAACTCGGTCAAATCATAAGCCAACGCGTTCTCCCATGCCGATTCCAACATGCCGGGACCATATATTTTATGCAACTCAATTGCCGCCCCAATCACTTTATAAGAAATCTCGTTTTCGGTCATTGAATCTCAATTGTATTCTTTGCGGTCCTTTGCGTTTCATTTCCTTAGCGTCCTTTGCGTGAACCGCGTATTAAGCTTCCATTTCCAACACCTCTGCCTCTGGTCCATCTACTTCGTCTTTTTCTATTCTTAAATTTTCAATGATAAAATCCTGGCGTTGCTGACTGTTTTTACCCATGTAGTATTCAAGCACCTGTTCCACCTTGGTTTTGTCTTCAACTATTACAGGACTCAGCTTAATATTCTCGCCAATAAATCCACCAAATTCTTCGGGCGATATTTCTCCCAAACCTTTAAATCGGGTGATCTCTGCTTTACCATTTAAGGTTTTAATAGCAGCTTGTTTTTCTTCTTCACTGTAACAGTAAATAGTCTTCTGCTTGTTACGCACTCTAAATAAAGGCGTCTCCAAAATCTTAACGTGGTTATTACGCACCAAGTCGGGGAAAAACTGGAGGAAGAAAGTAAGCAGCAACAAGCGAATGTGCATCCCATCCACATCGGCATCGGTAGCAACCACGATATTATTATAACGCAGGTCGTCAATGGTATCCTCAATATTCAAAGCATGTTGCAGTAGGTTGAATTCTTCATTTTCATACACTACCTTTTTTGTCAATCCAAAACAGTTAAGGGGCTTACCGCGTAAAGAAAATACCGCCTGCAAATCCGGATTACGGCTTTTGGTTATAGAACCGCTGGCCGAGTCACCTTCGGTGATAAAAAGGGTAGTTCCCAAACGATCCTCATCCTTCAAATCGTTCAGGTGTGTTTTACAATCGCGGAGCTTCTTGTTATGAATGTTAGCCTTTTTTGCACGTTCGTTCGCCAGCTTTTTAATGCCTGCAATTTCCTTGCGCTCCCTTTCACTTTGCAATATCCGCTTTAGCAAGCCATCCGCAGTTTCCGGATTTTTATGCAGGTAGTTATCCAGGTTTTCCTTTACAAATTCAAGCAAAAATTGTTTTATGGTGCGTTCCTCGCCATGCAGTTTATCAGTACCCAACTTAGTTTTAGTCTGCGATTCAAAAACGGGCTCCTGTATCCGTATAGAAACGGCGGCAACGATTGCCTCCCGTATATCCACCGTATCAAAATCCTTTTTATAAAAATCGCGAACGGTTTTTACAATAGCTTCTCTAAAGGCAAGTAAGTGAGTACCCCCTTGTATAGTGTACTGCCCGTTAACAAAACTATAGTGCTCTTCACCGTATTGGTGATTGTGCGTCATTGCTATTTCAATATCATCGCCAATCAGGTGGATAATAGGATAGCAAAGCGTTTCAGGATTCTTTTTACGCGAAAGCAGGTCATACAATCCCTTTTGCGAAATGTACTTGTTGCCATTATAATAAAAAGTAAGCCCGGTATTCAGGTAAGTATAGTTCTGTATCATTTGCTCGATGTACTCGTGCAGGTAGTGATAATTCTTAAATATCTTATTGTCGGGTGTAAACTCAATATAAGTACCGTTGCCCTCGTCCGTCTTTTCCAGCTTATAATCCTTCACCAGTTTTCCGGCGGCAAATTCTGCAGCTTTTTTCTGCCCTTCGCGCACTGCGTAAGCCAAAAAGTGGGTTGAAAGCGCATTCACCGCTTTTGTACCTACACCATTCAATCCCACCGATTTCTTAAAAGCCTTTGAATCGTACTTGGCTCCCGTGTTGATCTGCGAAACGCAATCAATCAATTTCCCCAAAGGAATACCGCGACCATAATCGCGAACGGTCACTTTTTCTTTGGTAACGGTTATGTCTACCTTTTTTCCATAACCCATTTGGTATTCATCCACGCAATTATCTATCACCTCTTTTAAAAGAATGTAAATACCATCATCCATCGAGGAGCCATCGCCCGTTTTACCAATATACATACCGGGGCGGATGCGAATGTGCTCCAGCCAGTCCAGCGTTTTTACTTCGTCTTCGGTATATCTTGCCTCTTCCTGTTGTTTTGCCATGGTTCAAAATTATATAGTCACTGCGCATTGTACCTGCGCATCAAAATTTTTCGTGAATTTACTGCGGGTGCGAATGTAGAAATGCTGGAGTAATCCACAACTAACCGTTGTGGATAAAAATTGGAGGGTTTGGGATACAATAGGAGAATTTGAGAGATTTCGGGCCAAAACGGACCTAAAACGTCACTTTCATTTAAAACAAAAACGGCGTTAAATGGTTTGAAAACCGTTTAACGCCGCCTAAATTTCAGTAATTCCTGTTACATCCGTATCAGTTTCCTTGCAAAGCTGTATTTAGAAGAATAAATTCTCATCAGGTAAATACCCCTTGCGGCGTTAATCTCAATTTGGGATTTGGTATCTGTAATTAGTGATTGGTAAACCAACCTGCCGTTATCATCCAATATATCCACCGTACCGCCAACCAAATCATTACTTACTTCCAACTGCCATGCACCTTCGTACAATGGGTTGGGATAAACCATAATTTTATCACCCGCCACATTTGCAATTCCGTTAGGGACTGCAACCAAAGTATCGGCTATTGGGCTGGATGCGGCTTTGCATCCCAGCGAGTCGGTAACTACCACGGTATAAACACCACTTACACTGGCAATATACATCGGCGATGTAGCCCCGCCTATAGCTTGTCCATTTAAGTACCATTGCCTGCTGGTTGTATTATAAACAGTAAGTGTATCGCCATTAACAGTAATCGAAACCGGTGGCAAAGGATAAACAGTAACCGGAAGGTGATTCGATTCGGCGGTACATCCGTTATTATCTGTTACTGTAACATAATAATTACCTGCCAGTCTTGCATAAATACAGTTTGTGCCCTGGCCCAGGTTCCACTGGTAAATTGCAAAACCATTAGGAGCACATATCTGCACACTATCGTTAGAACAGATCGTACTGCTATCCGCAGTAATTACAGCCTGTGGTAAAGTAGTAATACTAACATGCACCGTATCTATCAAACTGCAGCCCGATAAAGATGCGGTTACACTGTAGTACCCCGTTTGCGTAACAGTATAAGTTGGCGAACTTGAATTATCCTGCCAATGATAAGTAGCGCCCGCAGTAGTAGCATCAAGGATTACAGTGTTAGGCGCACAAGCCGCAGTATCCGGCCCCAGATTTAAAGCACCTGTTGCAGAAAAAGTCATGTGAATGGTGTCGGAACCTGTGCAACCACTTTCAGAAACATTAACCCAGTAGGTACCGGTTTGATTAACCACTAATGTTTGATTGCCTGAGTTATCCTGCCATTGATAAGTTGCGCCCGCATTACCCGCATTAAGCGTATATGATTGGCCCAGGCAAAGCGTAGTATCGTTGCCCAAATTAACTGTAATGCCTGTTTGAATTGTAACAGGTTGGGTAATTGTATCACTTAATCCGCCATTATGAAAAGAAACAAGTTGTACTGAAAAAGTTCCGCTGGATGTATAGAGGTGATCAGGATTGAAAATAGTGGTGGTATTTGCGGAGCCCGAAGTAGGGTCGCCAAAATTCCAATGAACTGAATCGACACTGTTATTAACAAGCGTAAACCATGCCGAGTCGCTGCCACACAATGTACGCGAGTTAAATCCTGTTGTT
>JAQBNQ010000296.1 GCA_028288545.1 Bacteroidota bacterium | reverse complement strand
AAACCAATTCACCATGTCAATTCAGGAACTAGGGTTGAAGGGACGTCACAACGTCTACAATTCGTTAGCAGCTGGGATAGTAGCTAACATTTACGGTCTGCGCAAAGAGCAGATCAAAGAAAGCCTTTCGGATTTTAAAGCGCTGGAGCATCGTCTCGAAACAGTTGCCAAGGTCCGCGGGGTCGAATTCATCAACGATTCAAAAGCTACCAATGTTAACAGCACCTGGTACGCGCTTGAGTCCATGAGCAAACCGGTGATCTGGATTGCCGGTGGAATTGACAAAGGGAACGACTACACCGTTCTTGAGCAATTGGTGAGCAAGAAAGTACGCGGCATGATTTGCCTTGGTACTGACAACACCAAACTTCACTCTGCCTTTGGTAAAAGGGTGGACATTCTTATCAACTGCACCAACATGAACGATGCAGTAAAGATGGCCTACAGTCTTGGAAACCCAGGTGATGTAGTGCTGCTTTCTCCATCCTGCGCTTCGTTCGACTTGTTCGAAAACTATGAAGACAGAGGAAAGAAATTTAAAGATGCGGTGATTCAATTATAAATAAAATCGATTTGCAAGTAATGGCAAAACTATATTCTAAAAAAGGATAATGAAGACCTCACTAAACAAAGCAATTATTTACCTCCAGGGCGACAAAATGATCTGGCTGGTTGTAATTCTTTTATTTCTCGTTTCGATGCTTGCTGTGTACAGTAGCACCGGAACATTGGCTTACCGGATGCAGGTGGGCAATGAGAAATATTTGTTGAAACAAATTGCCATGGCTGTAGCTGGGTTGTTATTGATGTTTGTAACCCACATGATTGACTATAAATATTATTCGCGGATTGCGCAGTTATTATGGATCCTGAGTATTCCGCTTTTGATTTACACCATGTTTTTTGGTACGGACTTAAACAACGCCAGCCGTTGGATAACCTTACCATTTGTGGGATTAACATTTCAGACTTCCGATCTTGCAAAGCTTGCTTTGATCATGTTCCTGGCAAGGCAACTTTCGTTAAAGCAGGATCAGATAACTGATTTCAAAGAATCCTTTTTGCCTATCCTGCTGCCTATTGTTGTTACGGCGGTTTTGATAGTTCCTGAAAATCTTTCTACTGCTATGATCCTGTTTTTTACCTCTGTTTTTGTGATGTACATAGGTAGAATCGCTTTTAAGCATATTATGATGTTGTTTGGCGTTAGCGTTATTGCATTTGGTATTTTCTTTCTTATAATTTTTGCATTGCCCGATAGTGTTTTAAAACATGCCGGCCGTGCCGCTACCTGGAAGCACAGAATTGAAAACTTCAGAAAAGGAAATGATGATGGTGATGAATCCTACCAGGTGCAACAGGCAAAAATTGCCATTGCCAAGGGAGGAATATTTAAAATAAATCCGGGCGGAAGCGACCAGAAAAATTTTCTTCCCCACCCGTACTCTGATTTTATTTACGCCATCGTTATTGAAGAATATGGTTTGGTAGGTGGAGCATTTATTGTATGTCTGTACCTCTTCTTTTTATACCGGTGTATCCGGATCGTGATTAAAGCCCCTAAAGCATTTGGGGCACTGCTGGCGGTAGGGCTCGGCATTGCCCTTGTAATACAGGCCATGATAAATATGGCCGTGGCGGTAAACCTCGTTCCGGTAACAGGAGTTACGCTTCCCCTGGTTAGTATGGGCGGTAGCTCTGTAATATTTACCTCCATAGCATTTGGAATTATTTTAAGCGTGAGTAGAAATATTGAACAAGAAGAAAACGTAGAAATGGCGTAGGGGCAGACCCACGTGTCTGCCCTGGATTGGACTAATGATAGATGATCAAAATGAGCGGGTTAAAAATCATAATAAGCGGAGGAGGAACAGGCGGGCATATTTTCCCTGCTGTTGCCATTGCGAATGAAATAATGAGAAGAAAACCAGATGCGCAAATATTATTTGTAGGGGCCAACGGAAAAATGGAAATGGAAAAAGTACCCCAGGCGGGATATAAAATAAAGGGATTGAACATATCAGGTTATCAAAGAGGATCGATTGTAAAAAATTTGAGTTTACCATTTAAATTAATGCAAAGCTTGTTGAGCGCACTTAATATAGTAAGAAGTTTTAAGCCCGATGTAGCGATAGGTGTTGGTGGATATGCCAGTGGCCCTTTGTTGCGTGTGGCAGGTTTTGCGGGGGTACCTACCGTAATACAGGAGCAAAATTCCTTTGCAGGAATGACCAATAAGATACTTGCGCAGAAAGCAAAATTGATTTGCACCGCATATGAAGGTATGGACAAAGTGTTTCCTAAAGATAAGATTGTGCTGACTGGTAATCCTATTCGCTCAGAAATTGTGAATATGAAAGTGGATAAGGAAGAAGCGCTAAAATATTTTGAACTGGACCCGGCAAAGAAAACCATTTTAATAGTTGGTGGAAGTCTCGGTGCCCGCACCTTAAATCAAAGCGTTGAAGCAATGCTGGAACGGATAAATTTATCAGGAGTACAGGTGTTATGGCAAACCGGTAAAGTATATTTTAAAGAATGTTACAAAGCGGCCGAAGGAGTTTCAGGCTTAAAGCCACTTCCATTTATTGACCGAATGGATTATGCCTATGCCTGTGCCGATGTGATCATTTCCCGTGCCGGTGCCTTGTTTATTGCCGAGTTTCAATTGTTGGGTAAGCCGGTAATATTGGTTCCTTCTCCAAATGTAACCGAGGATCATCAAACATATAATGCCATGGCTTTGGTAAATAAAAAAGCCGCCTTGATGGTTAAGGATGATGAGGCAAAGGTGAATTTATTGCCTTTGGCTTTTGACCTGTTAAATAATGAAGCACTGCAATCAGAATTAAGGACTAACATCATAAAGATGGCAATACCTAACGCAGCAGAAAAAATTGTTGACGAGATTTTTAAAGTTATAAAAGCTGCATGAAAGCCCTGAAGGACATTAAGAAGATTTATTTTCTCGGTATAGGAGGAATTGGAATGAGTGCGCTCGCCCGTTATTTTAAAACGCAAGGGGCGGACGTGAGCGGTTATGACAAAACTAAAACTCACTTAACTGATCAACTTGAAAAGGAAGGTATCCACGTAATTTTTGCGGATGATGTGAATCTGATGCCCAAAGATGTTGACATGGTTGTTTACACGCCGGCTATCCCTAAAGATCATAAAGGGTTTAATTTTTACAAGGATGGGAATTATGAGGTAAAGAAGCGTAGCGAAGTACTTAGTATAATCTCCGCCGATAAATTTACTATCGCAGTTGCAGGCTCTCATGGCAAAACCACGGTTAGTACAATGATCGCCCATATTCTAACGCAATCCGGGTTTGGGTGTTCTGCATTTTTAGGTGGTATTGCGGTTAACTATAACTCCAACTTTTTAGCGGGACAAAATGATGTCGTAGTTATTGAGGCTGATGAATTTGACAGGTCATTCCATAGGTTAAGTCCTGATATGGCGGTTATTACCGCTGTTGATACAGACCATTTGGACATATACGGCAGTAAGGAAGGAATTGACGAAGCCTTCATTGAGTTTGCCAATAAGATTTCGGAAGAAGGTTTCCTGGTTATTAAAAATGACCAAAGTATTAACGATAAACTGCCGGTAATCGATAAGGCATTTTACTCCCTGCACGAAAGTGATGCTGATGTGTTTTGCAGCAAGTACTGGGTAACTGATGGAGGATATTTATTCAATGTAAATTTCTTTGGACAAGAGATAAAAAGCTTGCGCCTTAATATTGGCGGTTTCCACAATATCGAAAATGCAATTGCTGCATTGATCATTGCCAAAGAGTTGAAGATTACCGATGAAAACATAAAAAGCGCTCTTGCATCTTTTAAGGGAATTCACAGAAGATTTGAAAAAATATTCGATAATGGTGATGTGATTTTTATTGATGACTACGCCCATCACCCCGAGGAGATAAGGGTCTTCCTTGAATCTGTAAGAGAAATATATCCTAAGAAAAAGATAACTGCTGTTTTTCAGCCTCACTTGTTCAGTCGCACAAAGGATCTGGCAGAGGGCTTTGCTAAAAGCCTGAGTATAGTGGATGAGGTCATCCTGTTGGATATTTACCCTGCACGTGAACTGCCTATGGAAGGCGTAACCTCTGAACTGATCTACAACCAACTTACCACAGATGAGAAAATGCTGATAAAAAAGGATGAGTTAGTTGAAACGATTCAAAGCAAAAAAGATATAGAAGTACTCGTAACGATCGGTGCCGGCGATATAGATAAATACGTGGCACAATTAAAAACTGTATTGGCAAATAGATAGTTTATGAAAAAGTTTTGGAACATAATGAAGAAGGTGTTAATGGTAGCCGGTATTTTATCGGTAGCCACGCTTTTCGTTATAATTCTTACCTCGGCAATTAAGAAGCACAACCAACTTGTATGTAAGAATGTACAGGTAAATATTGATTACGATTCCGGCCTTAATTTTTTGGGTGAAGGTGAAATAAAGGACAAACTGAATGCGTTGAATGGAGGGGATATTATTGGCAAACCCTTTACTGGTATTGATTTCAGAATGGTTGAAAGGGAAATAAGGAAAAACCCTTTTGTACAGAAAGCCCGCATTTTTATTGATCAGTCGCAGAGCATTGTAGTGGATATCGTTCAAAAGCGTCCAATTCTCCGCGTAATCAACAGTGATGGTGTTAGCTATTATATAAGCGAAAATAATGATCGCATTCCGCTCAATGATAACTTTACAACGCACGTTGCAATCGCACTAGGCAATATTGAGACACACAGGAACACAAAGCGCGATAGTTCAGTGCAAGCCGCTCTTTATAAGTTAATACTATTCGTTAGAAAAGATGAATTCCTGAACGCAGTTGTTGACCAGGTGTATGTGCAGGAAAACGGTGAAATGGATGTGATCCCTAAAATGGGAGGACACACGGTTCACTTCGGACTTGCAGATGAAGCCATGGCCGAGAAGTTTGAACGATTGAAAATTTTCTATAGCGAAGGACTGAATAAAGTAGGCTGGACAAAATATAAAAGCATAGACCTGAGATACAAGGACCAGGTGGTTTGCGAAAAGAGGGACACAACTAACAAACAATAAATTTTGGGATCATGGCGGTAAAACATTCAAAGGAAAACCCGGTTATAGTCGGCCTCGACATCGGGACCACAAAAATTGCAGCAATTGTTGCACAGCGTGATCAGTTTGGCAAGTTGCAGATACTTGGATTAGGCAAGGCCCCTTCTTTTGGCGTTACACGCGGGGAGGTTACCAATATAAAACATACAACGGACGCAATTATTGAAGCTATTGCTGATGCCGAAAAACAATCAAATCATAAAATAAATGTGGTGTACGTGGGTATTGCCGGTCAGCACATTGCCAGCAAACAGAATCGCGGAATTTATACGCTGGGAACATCCGATGAGGAAATTACCCGCCAGCATATTAAAGATATGGTGGAGGACATGAACCGTCTTGCCTTGGATCCGGGTGAAAGGATCATCCACGTTTTACCACAGGAGTTTACTGTGGACAAAATGCACGGCGTTAAGGATCCTATTGGTATGTGCGGCAGCAGGCTTGAAGCAAACTTCCACATTATTACCGGAAAGGTAGCCGCAGCTCAGAATATTAAAAAATGCGTTGAACGTTCGGGCTTACAAATGCTTGGCCTGATATTGGAACCACTTGCTTCATCAGCATCGGTATTACATGATGATGAAATGGAAGCCGGTGTTGTATTGGTGGATATAGGCGGCGGAACAACCGACGTTGCAATTTTTAAGGATGGCATTATTCGCCACACCGCAGTAATTCCTTTTGCAGGAAATATAATTACTGAAGATATAATGGAAGGCTGCAAACTACTCCGCCCACAAGCCGAGAAGTTGAAAGTTGCCTTTGGTAGTGCACTGCCTAACGAAACGCACGAGAATGAAATTATCTCAATACCTGGCATTGCAGGAAGAGATCGTAAAGAGATTTCTATGCGCACTTTGGCTTGTGTTATCAACGCCCGGATGGAAGAGATTTTTGCACAGGTTTATTTCGAGATCAAAAGCTCCGGATATTCTAACTCGTTAAATGCTGGTGTAGTTGTAACAGGTGGTGGCTCTCAATTAAAGCATTTAAAGCAGCTGGTTGAATACACAACCGGTCTTTCTACCCGTATTGGTTATCCTACTTCGTACCTGGCTAAAAACAATAAAGACGAATTGAAAAACCCGATGTACGCAACCGGTATTGGTTTGATATTAAAGGGTTTTGAAGAAGTGGATGAAATGAGCGAAGTGGAGAAAATGAAATTCTTTGATACAAAACCGGAAGATGTTTTTGTAGAAGAAATAAAACATGCGCCTGTTGAGGAAATAGTTGAGGAAGAAGTGCAGGAAGAGAATATTGATGAGACGATGACAAAAAAGAAGAAGGGAAATCTTCTTCAGCAAATGTTCTCCTCTGTCAAAAACTGGTTTGAGGATGAAAATGTAAATGGCGATTTTGAATAGAAGTGAATTTTCGAATCCAGAAACTATGAAGCAGTGAACACAGAAAAAACCGATTATAAACAAGCCTGGCCGGTAATGGGAGATGCAAATCCCGTTGAAGGTTCGGAAAAAAACAAAAGCATGGAACCATTATTTCAATTCGATCTGCCGAAAGATCAATCGTCCATTATTAAAGTATTTGGTGTTGGTGGTGGAGGTAGCAACGCAGTAAATCATATGTACGATCAGGGCATTATAGGTGTAAACTTTGTGGTTTGCAAT
>JAQBNQ010000270.1 GCA_028288545.1 Bacteroidota bacterium | reverse complement strand
GTGGGGAGAAAACACCTTAGGCTTCTTTGTATCGAATTTTTTCAGGTCTTCCAAAACAGAGGCACTCATGGCAATAAAACCATCCACCGAATTGGCAAAGTATTTTGCCAATTGAAAATCACCCATTCGTTTTTCGTGGGGGATTATATTGTCGATAATGGAAATAACTTTCGTCTTTCCATTCTTCTTTACGATTCGGGATATTTTACCTAAAGCCGGTCCCATAAAAGGCAACCAGAATTTTACGATCATCAAATCCGCATTCAGCTTTGCAATTTCCCTTCCAACTTTAATCCAGTTAAAGGGATTGATTGAATTAACTTTTACATGAATATAAAGATCATCGGGCGGTGGCTGATCGCTATACTGCGAAGTACCGGGGAACAGAAATTCGGGATACTGTAAACTGAAAGTATATATCTGAACGCTGTGGCCTTGTTTGATGAATTCCCGGGCAAGTCTTTCGTTATATGCAGCAAGTCCTCCGCGTAAGGGATGGGCGCTTCCGAGGATAATAACTTTCATAAATCACCCCTCCCGGCCTCCCCAAAGGGGAGGAGGTTATTTAAAACCTTATTCATTTAAATTTACTTTTTTGGAGATATCGTAGTCGTTTCTATCGGTGCCTGAGCGGGCTACCAACTCTCCTAAAAATCCGGCCACAAATAATTGCACCCCTACCACAATGGAAACAAGGCCTATGTAAAATATAGGGCGTTCCGTCATACGGTATTGAGCAAATACAATTTTAGCAACCAATAAGTATAAAACGATACAAAAGCCTGTGAAGAAACTTAAAACACCGAGGCCTCCAAAAAGGTGCATCGGGCGTTTGGCAAACCGGGTCATAAACGAAACCGAAAGCAGGTCGAGAAAGCCGTAAAGAAATCTTTCCATGCCAAATTTAGTAACACCGTATTTACGGGCCTGGTGTACAACCACCTTCTCCCCTATTTTACCAAAGCCGGCCTTTTTAGCCAACACCGGTATGTAGCGGTGCATCTCGCCATACACTTCAACACTCTTTACCACTTCATTTTTGTAAGCCTTTAGCCCGCAATTAAAATCGTGCAGGTAAATACCTGACATCATTCGCGCAGCAGCATTATATATTTTTGTGGGAACCGTTTTTGTTATTGGGTCGTAACGCTTTTGTTTCCATCCGCTCACTAAATCGTAACCATCGGCAACGATCATATTGTATAGCGCGGGAATTTCATCAGGTGAATCCTGTAAGTCGGCATCCATTGTAATCACCACATCACCCTTTGCCAACCTGAAAGCCGTGTTCAGCGCAGCACTCTTTCCGTAATTAATTCTGAATTTAACGCCTTTAATATTCGGGTTTTGTGCTGAAAGAGTTTCAACTACCTGCCACGATTTATCCTTGCTGCCATCATCCACCATTATCACTTCGTAACTGAAGTTGTTTTGCTTCATCACGCGGTCTATCCATGCCGCTAATTCGGGGAGAGATTCTTCTTCGTTAAATAAGGGGACTACTACACTAATTTGCATGGCTCAAATAAAACAAACTTTATGATGATGTTGGCGATGTGGCCATATCGTCGTCGGGTAAAGCAATTTTCTCATTATTTCTTCTGATAAAAGCAGCTATTATCAAACTCAAAACCAATCCCCATATTAAACTGATACCATAGCCTTTTAAAGTGCTAACAACGCCGGGCTTAAAATTTTCGATCTTAAAACGCTGCATAGCCTCTTCTATTTTCTCATCGGGAGCACCAAATTTCTCCATCGTTTCGCGCGTAGTGGACTGTATCAGGTCCATCGACTTTTGAGGATATTCAGTATCAATAATATTAGGAATCACATAAGTCATTACAGAACTACCCACCGCAGAAACTGCGCAAATGATAAATACGCCCAAAAAAGCATCTTTAAATGACAAGCTGCCACCCTGCGCCCTTCTAAACGTAACCCCGCCAAATACCGGAATAAAAATACCGATACCGAACACCACAATTCCGAATAAAATCTGGGTCATAAACGAGCTAAAAAGCTGCCTGTACAACATGTACGAAATGAAGCCAATAGTTGCATAAACCAGGGCCCCGATAACTCCGTATCTTATTGGTACCGAAAATTTATTCATAGTTTTTGATTTGTTTTTAACTGGTGCGCCAAAGGTTACTAAACCAACTGCAACTTGCCTTTATTAATTACCCCAACTGCTTTACCAATAAATGCGGTTCCCACAAAAGGGGTGTTTTTCGATTTTGAACGTATGTCGCTTTCCGCAAAGGTCCATTTTTTTGCAGGGTCAAACAAGGTAAGGTCAGCTTCGTTTCCTTCTGCAATAGAAGGAACTTCCATACCTAAAACCTTGCGTGGATTCGATGCAAATAGTTCTACCACCTTTGCCGTTGAAACCTTGCCATTAAGCGCAGTATTTGCGGCAGCAAAACAGGTTTCTAAACCAATCATACCAAAATCGGCCTTATCAAATTCCAGTTTTTTGCATTCCTCATCCTGCGGTTGATGTGCAGAAGTGACAGTATCAATCGTTCCTTCCTCAATTCCTTTGATCAGGGCCGCAATATCTGCTTTTGTGCGCAAATGCGGATTCAGTTTACTGCTGGTGTTATAATCGCCCACTGCATTTTCATCTAAAACCAAACTATAGGCATTTACCGAGGCCGTAATATTTAATCCCTTCCGCTTTGCCACCTTGATCATTTCAACCGAGCGCTTTAAAGATATATCCAGAAAATGCAGTTTCGATTCGGTGTATTCCAAAACAAACAAATCGCGGTTTACAGCAATTTCTTCCGCCAAAGCAGGAGCGCCGGGCAATCCAAGTTTGGTACTTAGTACCCCCTCGTGCATAGCACCATTTTTTGAAATGCTCTTGTCTTCGGGGTGGTTCATTATAAGGCCATTAAAAGCCTTTACATACAGCAAGGCCCTTTCCACCATACCGGCAGATGCACTGGGCTTTAATCCATCGCTAAAGGCCACAGCGCCGGCGTTATACATATCATATACGTCCGCAAGGTCTTTGCCTTCTGCATTGTGCGTTATGGCGCCTATAGGATGAACCTGCACAATCTGATTCAAAGATTTGCCAAGCACATATTCCACCTGCGATTTTGTTTGAATTACCGGGCTGGTGTTAGGCATACAACAGATATGGGTAAAGCCACCTGCTGCTGCTGCTTTGCAACCGGATTCAATGGTTTCCTTTTGCTCGTAGCCCGGGTCTGCTAAAAAGGTATTCAAATCGAACCAGCCGATTGAAACGTGCAGATTATCAGCTTTAATTTCTTTTGCCTTAGACGTGTTTTGAATTTTGGCCCCAATTTTTTTGATCCTGCCATTGCTGATCAAAATATCTTTTACCTGATTATTAAAAGGGGAGCCGGTATCTACTATTCGTGCGGAGCGGATGAGTATTTCCATGTTTCTGTTTACCGGAGCACAAATATAGTATTTCT
>JAQBNQ010000268.1 GCA_028288545.1 Bacteroidota bacterium | reverse complement strand
TGGATTCAATAGCCTGGAATAATCGTCAACCTAAATTGAAAATTAATTAGAAAACTTAAAATATAACGACATGGAAACCTCAGAAGAAATCAAAGCAATGGTAAAGCAGAAATACACGGAGATTGCTTTACAGGAAAAAACAGATAACCAATCATCATGTTGTGGTTCGGGTTGTTGCTCCACCGAAGTGGCCAACATTATGACCGACGATTATAGCAAAGTGGAAGGCTACAATGCCGATGCCGACCTTGGGCTTGGCTGCGGCTTTCCCACACAATTTGCCAAAATAAAAAAGGGCGATACTGTGATTGACCTCGGCTCGGGTGCTGGTAATGACTGCTTTGTTGCGCGGCATGAAACCGGTGAAGAGGGCAAAGTGATAGGCATTGATTTTACCCAAGCTATGATTGAAAAAGCCAGGGCCAATGCCGGGAAACTCAGCTTCAACAACATTGAATTCCGCCAGGGCGAAATTGAAAAAATGCCGGTGGGTGCGGGTGTTGCCGATGTTATCGTTAGCAATTGTGTGCTAAACCTTGTGCCTGATAAAAAGAAAGCCTTCAGCGAAATATTACGCGTTCTTAAACCAGGCGGGCATTTCAGTATAAGTGATGTTGTGCTGATAGGCGATTTGCCAAACGAATTGGTTAAAGACGCTGAAATGTATGCCGGTTGTGTTGCGGGAGCTTTGCAAAAAGCTGAATACCTGGCTATAATAAATGACACAGGCTTCAACAATATTTCAATCCAAAAGGAAAAAGCGATCAATGTACCCACCGATATATTGTTGCGTTACATGACCCAGGAGAAAATAGATGCTTATACCAAAAGCGGTTCAGGCATATTCAGTATTACGGTTTATGCCGAAAAGCCGAAGGAAAATTGTTGTGGACCGGATTGTTGTCAATAACAAAGCTATGGACAAGATCAAAGTATTATTCCTGTGCATTCACAATTCTGCCCGAAGCCAGATGGCAGAGGCCTATCTTAAAAAATTCGGGGGCGAACATTTTGCGCCCGAAAGCGCAGGACTTGAGCCAGGAGTTTTAAACCCGTTAGCCGTACAGGTTATGAAAGAAGATGGCATTGATATTTCGAATAACCCAACTAAAGAGGTTTTTGATTTGGTTAAACTGGGCAAATCCTTCTTTTATGTTATTACCGTTTGTGACGCTAAAAGTTCAGACCGGTGCCCTATATTTCCCGGTTTACACAAGATGATAAACTGGGATTTTGAGGATCCTTCTACAATAACCGGAAGCGAGGAAGACAGACTAAGTCAAACCAGGATAATCCGGGATAAAATAAAAGAGGCCGTAAAGGAATTTATAAAAGAGGTTACCGGTTAAGCAAAAAAAGGCCCGTACCTAACGCACGGGCCCGACACACTAACAAAAAGCCATTATGAGGCTTTGGAGAGAAGTTGATTTACCTGGTATTTGAGGTAAAAAGCAATTTGCTCGGCCTTGCGCACACGGTCGCGCAGGTGATTATTTTCAAGTACCTCGCTAAAGGCAATTATTTCGGTTGGTTCAGATTGGGCCACTTTTTCCCTTTTTGCAACAATTAAATCACTTAAGTGGTCAACCTCACATTTCTCAGCATATAATTTCGCCTTTATCTCCTGCAAATTGGCTTTCAATTCGTAGTCAATAATACCTCTATCTGCCCCTCTGGTAATGGCATCTACTGCAGATTCAAGGCCTTCCAATTGCTGATGGTAAGCGCACAAGCTATTGAGCCACTCGTAATAGAGCCCGTTCAACAGCATCTCGTTTGTTTTATTGAATGTCATACTCTCACGGTTTAAATCACACACACATTTACTAGACACCTTATACCAACGAAAGGTTTACCGGTATGATATGTGCTTTACAAATTTTTACAAATTGGTGACTCAATAACCTGTAAAAACGAGGCTTTTAGCGGGTTTCGAGCCATTTTTGAAGTTTCGTAACCAAAAAATATTTACATTTTTGGCCCGTTAAAAACTCAAAAAATGGCTGAACTAAAACCAAAGAGACGAGGCAAGTGTACAAGCCTTTCCTAATACCCGTAACCGATGAAAAAAAGCGAAAGGATTGCAAAACCATTATTGCGCTAATGCAACAGGTTAGCGGCCATCAGCCTAAAATGTGAGACACCGCAATTATTGGTTTGACATTTACCATTACAAATACGACAGCGGCCATGAAGGAGATATGTGCAAGGTAGGGTTTTCGCTCCGCAAACAGAACATAAGCCTTTACCTGATGAGCGCATTGCAGGAAAACGACAAACTACTGGAAAAACCGGGTAAGCATAAGCCGGCAAAGGCTGCCTTTACATATAGAGCATGGATGATATTAACTCAATAGTGCTAAAGGAGTTAGTTGAAATATCCATTAAGCCGACTAAAAAGCAGGTGGAGTTAATGAAAAGCAAATAGCTTCCCCTTTTCTTGAATTATACCAAGTGTGGTTTGTAAGGTACAGAAAATTCAAACTGCTGCACAATGAATTTAACCTTAAAAATTGCTTTTACGTTGTGTATTCACACACCGTTTAAAACCTTTAGTTGCGCTTTTATCAAATCGGGTTTATTTTGTTCGGATACCCTATGGCTGGACACCATATACTTTTATTGGATAACGATGAGCAAAGCGCCCGTGATATACTGCGTTTTCTTAAAGTTAGCGCCTATACATTTGGGGTAAGCCATGCAACATCCTTGCAGGAAGGGCTCAGCTACATTAAAAATCATAGGCCCGATATAGTGCTGCTTGACACCAGTTTTGTAAACGAGAGCGATTTCGGATCCTTCAGGCAAATTCTTGAAAAAGGAGATATCCCGCTTATACTTTTATCGGATGTAAATGGAGTTGAAACAAAAAGACATGCTGAACAGGCCGGAGCTGCAGATTACATCGTTAAGAATAAGATCAATCTTTTTCACCTCCAAAAAACAATACTCAATACACTTAAAATAAGTGAGGCCGAAGCCAAACTTGACGAAACCTTTACCAAGTTTATTTCCCAGCAGGAATCGCTTTACACCTTATTGAACAAAACCAATTCGGGTATTTTAATAATCAATGCCACCAACAAAGTGCTTTATGCAAATAACAAGGCTTATGCACTTTTAAGCGAAAAGGGAAGTAATGAAAGCTGGACCAATCACTTTGTGTATCGCGAATTAAATGGTGAGGAGTCATTAGAACTTAGGTTAGGAAATGGTTTTGCTATTAGCGTAAGGGCCAGTAACCTTGACTGGAACGAAGAAAAGACCAACCTGTTTGTACTTGAAAAAACAAAAGTCGTTGAGGATAAATCTGGCGATATTTTATCGGACC
>JAQBNQ010000258.1 GCA_028288545.1 Bacteroidota bacterium | reverse complement strand
TTTGCAAGTCGGTAAGTCCCTTTTTATCTTTAAAAAGTTCGGCTACGGTTTCCTTTATTTCGAAATCCGTTTTTGCAAGGTTGGTAGACAAGTCAGAGTACCAGTTGCTCACATACTTCCAATCGGGAATTGTGGAGATATCAAGTATAGCACCCACATCCGAAAGGGCCGGCATATTGGCTTCGGGCCTAATGGCAGGCTGGTCATCTGCTTCCCACACATACAATTTCATGTCGTCAATATCCTTCACTACCGGTTTTATATTGGCGTGAAGTACTTCGCTTTTAAACTGTTCGGTTGCCGGTAGCAAAATACTATAGCGCGAAATTTTCCCCGGAAAATCGAAATTGAAATTGAACTGATCCCAAAAATGCTGCGCCAGTTTGCCGGTATTATAATTTTCAATCCGGTACGAAAGGTGAATGGCATCGCCCGATTCGAGATTGGTAAACACAATATCATCATCATTCTTTTCTGACTGGACCTTATTTCCGTCTTTCTTTAAAACCTCCGCCTTATCAATCAACAATCTTTGGTGGTAGCGATTGTAGCCAATAGCATATTCTTTCCAGGCATCAATGCCGGGCTGATTAAACACCTTCACCAAAACTTCCACGTGTTCTTCCGTAGCGCCTTCGGGATAAACAACGCGTTGTATATCGTTCAGCAAAATCACGCTGTTATCATCCGGATAATCTTCGGCCTTAGGCGATTTTTTAAATAGATCGTAAGCATCTGCCTTTTCAAAATTCTCAAACAGGTCTTTTTTGCCTTCCAGTTTTCTCAATTGCTTCCGTGCTTCATAATTGGTAGGGGTGTAATAGATCGCTTTTCTAAAAGCGTCTTTAGCATCTTCGGTTTTGTTCATGGCCTCGTAAATGCTGCCCACCTTATTCCAGTAACCGCCAATGTACGGCGCCAATTCCACCGCCTTAAGCGACCACTTTAAAGCGTTGTCATAATCCTGTGCTGCAAAATACAGATCACTTAATTCCGTATAAAACCCAATGGAGTAAGGATAATTCTGAACACGCTGATTATACAATTCAAATCCTTCTTTCTTATTACCCAGGTCGAAATAATTACCGGCCAGCGTGGTCATAACTTTATCAGAATAATTATTTTTCAGATAAGCCTTCAGTATAAGATCGGCCTTTGCCAGGTCCTTGCTGCTGTTGCGCTCAATGGTATAAACCAGGTTCATCAACTCGTAGCTATCAGGATACTTTTCATACAACTGGCGAGCCCTGGTCACCACTTCATCATACTTATTCCGGTTCGCAATAATTCCAAGCGCGATCATATCGGTGTACTCGTCTTCACCGTAAATGGATTTATATTTTTGAAGCACCTTCTCTTCCTCGTCATAATTTTCCTTCTGCCGCGCCTCTTCAATCAATCCCTTCAGCGAATAAGGACAATCCGGATCGTTGCTTTTTATCTTTTCATACTCCTTCGTCAAATCGGTCACATTATTATCGCGACTATAGGCTTCTATCAAACGCATTCCCACAAAAGTGCTGAAGGGGGCCAGTTCGCGGGCCTTCTTTAGGGCTTTGCGGGCTTCGTACACTTTATCATTGCGTAAGTACACGTCAGAGAGCAATAAGTAATTCAATAAATTATCCGGTTCGTTTCTCACTTTGTTCTCAAAAAAATCTTCAGCAAATAAAGTGTTTGTTGTTACGGTGTATCCTTCTGCCAAGGGATATGGCTGATAAACAGCAGTAGTACTAATTCCTTTTACAGGGTTGCCTTCCTTATCAGTAGCGCGAAGCATAAAATTGGCGCGGCCTGTTTCGCTCTCGCCAATTTGTATCAGCACCCTGTTGTATCCTTTTACCAGTTTTACATTGTTGATGTAAATATCCAGGTCGCAATTTCTTTCTTCAACAACATTGGTCACCAGTTTATCATTCACCCAAATTTTCATTGAACCCGAATTACCTGAACGGAAAAAAACTTCGCGGTCGGCATCGCTCTTTAAAAATGTTTGAGCGTACATGATGGAATTACCTATTACAAAGTAATAATCAAAATCAAACCAGCGGTCGGAGCGTTCGCTGGGTGGTGTAAACCACTTCATGTCTGCATTTACCTTATTCTTAAAAACCGCATCGGGCTTTGCGTTGGCTAGTGCTCCAAAGTCTTTATTAAATCCACTGCCCGATGAATTATCAAAAGTTCCCAGCACCTGCCAATTGCTTAAAGCGCCTATTTCGGCATATTCATCAGCGCCTTTTTTAAACTCTCCCATTGCTTCGTAATGTCGGCCCAGCATGGAATGCGCCATAGCATGTAAAGTGCCATTCGCCTTGTTATCATCGGCCAGCTTTTTCAAAAATTTTAGTTTGTCCTCCTTCTTTTTAGTGTAGCCATCAAAACCTATGGGAGAAGTCCATAACGCATAGAGATAGGGATATGGGTCGCCGGACGAATTAAAAAAAGTTTGAAAAGCTTTTGAGCCTTCTTCATTTTTATCTTCACTCCACCATACCATAGCAAGGGCGAGATTTGCTTCGGCCTTTGTATCGGCATCAGCAGCGGCTTTCTGAAAAAGGTCGAGCGCTTCTGTTCTTTTATTGAGGTTAAAGGCGTCCCAGCCTTGTTTAAGTGTTTCTTTATTGGCAAAAGTTGGAGAAATAATAAGCAGCATCGCCGCCACGGATACAACGACCCTCAATATTTTCATCATGATTAATTTTATTACTAACTAAAGGTCAGCTAATATATTGTTTATTGATAAAAAGCAGGATTATTGCAAAATGGCAAACGCCTTATTAGACCTTCAATATTTACCTTCAGTTTCATGGCTCGTAAATTTTATGAAATACGAAAACATATGGATTGAGGGCGAGGAAAACTTCGTTAAATCCAGTTTTCGCAACCGCTGCGAAATAGTGGGTTCAGGGGGTAAAATTGTGCTTAGTATTCCATTACAGGGCGGCAGGGATCATCATCAAAAATATAAGGACACAAAAATATCCTATCAATCCGACTGGCGAAATAACCATTGGCAAAGCATTTTATCTGCTTACGGAAGCGCTCCTTATTTTGAGTTTTATTGTGAAAAATTTCAACAATTTTATGAAAAGGAACCGGTGTTGTTGTTTGATTTTAATCTCGCTTTGCTGGCAGTAATTCTTAATGTGCTGAAATTGCAAAAGGAGTTCCGGCTTACGGACATCTACGAAAAGGAAAGCGCTGATAAAATTGATCTCCGGTCAAAGCGGGCGAGTACCCTGGATGTTTCTACTTTAAACCGCTACTACCAGGTGTTTGAAGATAAGCATGGCTTTATACCCAACCTAAGTATTATTGACCTTATATTTCATTTAGGCCCCGATGCAAAACGTTACCTGCAGGGGTTGATAAACCATTAAAACAAAGTTCTTCGGCGCTTTTTTACCGGGTGACCGAATTCATCCAGTTTGTCTTCGCTTTGTTTAAATACAAGCTGGTATACTAAAAGTATACTGGCTACAATAAGAAGGATAATTACAGGATCCATACACTCATGTTTTAAATCTTGCCAATTGAATCGCTTCATTTGGACAGACCGGGGTAACACTTTTAGAAGCAAAAATTATACCCATTCTGGCTTTTACCACTTTGTCAAAACGGCTTTTTGCAGTTATAGAGCAAAACCCACCCATAAAATGATGATAATTACCATTTTGGCTTTAAATCAACGCAAAAATTAAAATGTTAAATTCAGGATGACTTTTAGGCCCCGCCTTTCGGTTGACCTTGTTCTGATACAATACAACTCAAATAGCGGCTATTTCAATCGGCATATTGTATGGCCCCTCTCAATTTAGGTAGATGGGATTTTAACAAATCTAATGCTGTACGATACCTCCATAAAATCAAAACATTCAGGCAATAATAACGGTATCAGAAACAAGTAGGTTATCGAAACTAAGGCGATAACAAACA
>JAQBNQ010000247.1 GCA_028288545.1 Bacteroidota bacterium | reverse complement strand
GAAACAAGGCCCTGCTTGCGGACCTTATTTACATCTAACAGTAATCGGCCGAAACCAAAATTTGTCCTGTCCAGTTTAAAACAGAAATAATCGCCCGACCTGTATTTTATGTTCTTCTTTTTGCTGTTTTTAAATTCGTTCATTTTCTGCAAATGATCTTCAGGCGAGTTTGCTATAAAATCCGAGATCCGTTGCGCCGCAGTTTTGGTTGAGCGTTCACCGTTTTCCCAATAGCTTGAATAGAATGTTGTTTGAGTATCGTAATTACCAATTATCAGGACACCCTCGTTTACACTTAAATAAACGCCCAGCTCCTTCTTTTTCTCCAAAGCAGTTGCGCTTAACTTCGTTTCTTTTCCTTTAGCTGTTTTAGGTGGAAACGCATTTCTGTCATTGGTTGGCTCGTTATATTGATTTTCGGAATATTTATCTACGGTAGAAACGATATGCCGTTTTATCACATCTCCATCAAAATATAAAATGCTCTCGGGCCTGTAAGTATCGCCTTTTAGGGTAACTCTGTCCCAATGGTCTTCTATAGGGTCAAGTCCGAAATATATTCTTTGTGCGTTTGTAAGTTCGTAGGCGGTCACTGGCATTATATTTTTAAACATGTGCAATATACAATATCCAATTACAGCCGGTTGGCCCGGGATTGCGCAAATCACCTCATCTTTTGTCGTTATCAGGCCTGGGAGATAAGGGGCCGTTTCGGGATTTTTGGGTAGAGAAAAAATACAATCACCTAAAAAAAATTTATGCGAAAATTAAAATTACAGATGCAAATAACGCTTGATGGTTATGTAGCAGGACCTGAAGGCCAATCGGAATGGATGTTTGAGAGTGGACCGGATGAAGCGGGATTCCGGAAAGTAATTGAGTTGGCCGAGAGTTGCGACACCATTTTGCTGGGACGGAAGATGACCCCGGTATTTATTGAGCACTGGGAAAATGTGGTGGACAACCAAACCGACAACCCTCAACAAAATTTGGCGCAGCTAATGGTAAATACGCGCAAGATCGTTTTTAGCCATACACAAACCACCATGAAGGGCAGAAACTTAGAAGTACAAAACGGGGACCTGGCTACTGCAGTAAAAGCCCTGAAAAAAGAACCGGGCAAGGATATATTGGTTTATGGCGGTGCCAATTTTGTTAGTTCGCTTATCAGCCAGAACCTTATTGATGAATATTTTATTCTCCTCAACCCCGTTGCAATAGGTAAAGGCGTTTCAATTTTTAAGGAGAAAAAAATGCTGAAATTGGAAAGCTCAACCCCTTTTAAGAACGGGAAAATACTTATTAAATACATTTGCTAGGAGGACGGAGACGTAAAGCCCATCAGGTCTTTTCACTTAAAGTTCAAATCAGGCGTTGCCCCTTGTAACATAGGCGCAGGGTCCCGAAGCGGAGACCCTGCTGGGACCCAACCAACCCGACAACCCTCAACAAAATTTGGCGCAGCTAATGGTAAATATGCGCAAGATCGTTTTTAGCCGCACTCAAACTACCATGAAGGGCAGAAATTTAGAGGTACAAAACGGCGACCTGGCTACCATAGTAAACGCCCTGAAAAAAGAACCGGGCAAGGATATATTGGTTTATGGCTGCGCCAATTTTGTTAGCTCGCTTATCAGCCAGAATCTTATTGATGAATATTTTATTATCCTCAACCCAGTAGCAATAGGTGAAGGCCTTTCAATTTTTAAGGAGAAAAAAATGCTGAAACTTGAGAGCTCAATCGCTTTTAAAAACGGGAAAATACTGATTAAATATACGCGCTGAACTGAGGTCGAAGGCGCGAAGCCGTCAGGCGGATTTCTTTTTCATTGAAGTTTAAATAACAAGCGTTGCCTTTCCAGCACAGGGGTCCCGAAAAAGACACCCTGCTTGGACGCAACAGGGCAATCAATGTCCACAGATTTTTGGTACTATTAGTTCTCTTTCTACTTTAGTATCATGATAAAATCAATTTTAATAGGTTTAGTTCTCGCTCTACTGGCATTTACTTCGTGCAAAAAGGATAACAAAAACAACAATAACGCGAAATATCAGGTTGCCGATTTCGATGGAAATTTATATGACACAGTACACATTGGAACGCAAATTTGGATGAAGGAGAACCTCAAGACTTCCCACTACAGAGATGGTTCTCCGATAACCGAAATAGAAGATAGCCTTGAGTGGACGAACGTATACAACCTAGGTTCAAATATTCCGGCGTGGTGTTATTATAATGGCAACGCTTCGAATAATGGCATATATGGCAAATTGTATAACTGGTACTGTGCCACCGATATTCGCCACATATGCCCAACTGGCTGGCACGTACCTTCGGTGGCGGAATGGTTGGTATTGATAAATTATTATGGTGGTGAGAACCTATCCGGCGGGCATCTAAAAGCTACCACACTTTGGGCCGCTCCAAACGCAGGCGCAGATAATGCATCGGGTTTCACCGCATTGCCAGCTGGCATTCGTGGCCCGCTTGGCCGGTTCGAACTGATAGACACCTATGTCAACTTTTGCTCTACAACATCTACAGGTGATTCTTCTATGTCCAGCGTCTTAATGTATAATGTTGACTCAAATACCATCGTAGGCAACATTTATAAACAAAATGGATTTTCAGTGCGGTGTATTCATGATTAACCTCGGAGTAGCACACGTGGGGCAGATGGCATTGACATAGCTTTTGTTCAAAAATTGTGATTAAAAATTTATATATTTGGATGTATGACAGAGGTTACACGAAAGAACGTGTTTTTAGTGGTTGCTGTAATAGGAGTCCTGATGTTCGGGTGCAAAAAGAATAATCCCGAACCTATGCAGCAGCAACATCAGCAACCCTTACCTGTAGACACTGTAAAAACATTAGCGGATTCATTAGCCGGTAATTATAAAATGAGTGGCGCCTGGTATCATGACTATATAGCGTGGGATTCAACGCACACTACGGTGATTGGTTTGACTTCAACGGTAGCTACTTATACTGATACGATAATAACTATTTCAGTCTACAACGATTCACTTTTAAGCATGGGTGGAATACCCTGTAGCCTCAATCCTGGCTCCGCAACACCGTACTGCTTTATTTCAAATTCAACTTCCGCCCCTTATCCCGAGCTGGTATTATATAAGAATTACCCCGATTCGGCCTGGTTTACTATTGGCTTGGGTAGGTCGTGGGAGTTCAATGATTACATTGTTTTGAGGGGAAGAAAGATGTAGGAGGTAACCCACGGCTATCCAATCCTCATGTAGCTTGGGCAGAAAAATAAAGTAAATCTCAACCGGCAACAAAATCCAAAAATATACTTAGCTAATTATTCAGAAACTTCCTAGCAGGAACCAAGCACCTTGCTCATCACTCAACAACATCACTTATCATCTTACTCACAATAAGCCACCGGTCAGCTATTTTATGGAAAGAGAGTAGCTCGTAATAATTAAACGCATACATTTTCACCTTCACCTTTGCTATGGCAATGGAGTTGATGATATCAATTGAAATGATCTCGCCTTTAAATGGCTCGCCGGAGTCTTTAGGGCTTTGGCGGTTT
>JAQBNQ010000181.1 GCA_028288545.1 Bacteroidota bacterium | reverse complement strand
TTGAATACGCGCACGAGTTAGGTATGGCCACGGTATTGTGGTGCTACCTGCGTAATTCGGCCTTCAAAAAAGATGGGGTGGATTATTCATTGGCGGCTGATTTAACGGGCCAGGGCAACCATTTAGGCGTAACCATACAGGCAGATATCATCAAACAAAAGTTACCTGAAAACAATGGCGGCTATACCGCTCTTAATTTTGGTAAAACCGATAAACGCGTTTACTCGCAACTTACTACCGATCACCCCATCGACCTTTGCCGCTACCAGGTAGCCAATTGTTATATGGGGCGTGTTGGGCTCATCAATTCGGGCGGTGCCTCTTCAGGTGCTTCCGACCTTGCTGAAGCGGTTGCAACAGCCATCATTAACAAACGCGCCGGTGGAATGGGTCTTATATCGGGCCGTAAAGCATTCCAGCGCCCTATGAAGGAAGGTGTTGCCCTGTTAAACGCCATACAGGATATTTATACCAGCAAAGAAGTAACAATCGCTTAAAATAAGTATTGAGTATTGGGTATTGAGTATTGAGAAATAAAAAAAGCTACTCTACAATTTACTAATTTGCGCTGCAATGAGTGAAGAAAAAGTGCCTTGGTGGAAACGCTTTCGTAAAGGAGTTCAAACTTCAACCGAAGAGAAGAAGGAAACACCCGAAGGTGTGTGGCATAAATGCCCGAGTTGCAAAAGCACCATGCTGGTAACAAAGCTAAAGGAAAACATGCACGTTTGTCCCGAATGCGGTTACCATGAAAGAATTGATGCAGAAGAATACTTCAATATCCTTTTTGAGGACCGCAACTACGAAGAATTATTCGACGACCTGTTGCCAGTTGACTTCCTGCATTTTACTGATTTGAAACCATATCAAAAGCGGATTGAGGATACCATGGAGGCTACGGGCTTACGTGAAGCAATGCGTGTAGCCGCCGGAACTTGCGGCGGTCACAAATTACTGGTAGCGGCTATGGACTTTAATTTTATTGCCGGCTCTATGGGCTCGGTAATGGGAGAGAAGATAGCCCGCTCCATAGATTATTGTATTGCCAATAACACTCCTTTGCTCATTATTTCAAAATCAGGCGGAGCGCGGATGATGGAGTCTGCATTCTCGCTAATGCAAATGGCCAAAACCTCGGCAAAGCTCAATCAACTGGCCGATGCAAAGATCCCATACATCAGTTTAATGACCAACCCAACCACCGGTGGGGTAACTGCCTCTTTTGCTATGCTTGGCGATTTTAATATTGCCGAACCGGGAGCATTGATAGGTTTTGCTGGTCCTCGTGTTATTGAAGAAACCATCAAAAAGAAACTACCCGATAACTTCCAAACCTCCGAGTTTCAATTAGAAAATGGCTTCCTCGATTTTATAGTCCCCCGCAAACAGCTAAAGGAAAAACTGGAAGTATTGATGACCTTGATGGAGAACTAGGCAGCTCTGCATTTCATTTCCCTTGTATTTCTCTGCATTTACCTCGGCTGTTCCTCCATGCGATTAATATTTACCTCATATCACTGCCTTTAATCATAAAAATCATAACAGATCAGCCTGCCCGAATGACCGAAGCCATTCAGTCGGGCGGGCGTTCTATCTGTATTTTCTGTATTCTCTTTATCTAAAGTTCGGGTCAGCAAACCTCCTATCATACAAAAACTCCTTATCGGTTAAAGTTTTCAGAAAAGCAATAATATCGGCTTTCTCTGTTTCTGTTAGCCCTTTATTACGGTCAATACTATGGTCGTAATTGGAAGTGAAAAAATTGCCGTTGGCATAATGGTCCAAAACCTGTTTAAGGTTCTTAAATCTCCCATCATGCATATATGGGTAGGTCATTTCCACATTGCGCAAACCGGGTACCTTAAACTTCATATAATCCGACTGCAAACCGGTAATTATCGCCCGTCCCGAATCGTTCAATGCGGTATCTGGCTTTAATCCAATATTGCGGTAGGAGTTATCAGTAAACAAAGGCTCCTTGTGGCAATTCTCACAATGGGCGCGGAACAGGTTTAATCCGTTTGTCTCGCTCTCATTAAATTTCTCATCGTGGTTAATGTATTTATCATAGCGTGAATTAGATGAGATCATTAAGCCCGTAAATTGCGCAAGGGCTTTTAGTAGCCTTTCAGAATTGACGACCGTATCGCTAAAGGCCGATTGAAAAGCAGCGACATATTCTTTGTTGGCTTGCAATTTCTTAATTACTGATGGCAAACTCTCATTCATTTCAATCGCATTGGTAATCGGGTTGATGGGCTGCACCTCAAGATTATTAACCCCGCCATCGGCCATATAACTGTCCTTCCATATCAGGTTTTGCAATGCAGCAACATTTCGTTTTCCTATCAGGCCCGCTATGCCGTGACTAAGCGGATGATCGATATGAGCAAAGGCCGCAATGCGTTGATGGCAGGATGAGCAGCTGATTGTTTGGTCTTTAGAAAGGATTGGGTCGTAGAATAATTTTCTTCCCAATACAAACACCTCCGGCGATAAAGGATTTGTTTTAAAGTTATAAGCCGGTTGCTCAAAGCCTTTGGGTATTTTAAGTTCAACATCTTTTTTGGTGATAATAAAATACGGATTCTCCTCCGTAAAACTGTTGAGCAGCAAAACGAAAGTGAAGACTGTAGCAACGACCAAAATCCGTTTCATGGGGCCACACTTAAAATGCTAAACATATCGCTGTAATTATCCGCAATCATACCGGCGTTGTGAAAATCAGTTACTGATGAGTATTTTGAAAAATCAACTGTTACCGGCGACCTGAACACTTCTGCAATGTCTGTTTTAATGATAAGGGCGTTCGGCTTTTCTTCAGCAATCTTGATCCCTGCTTTTAAGGGCAGGGAAATTTTGCGGATGCAATTATTAGGCTCCTTGTATCCTCCAATGTGAAACTCCAGAAAATGACCCGGTGATGTGGAAACAGGAGAGGAGCCCTCCATTTTCAGAAAGATATATCCCGTGTTCCAGGCCCAAAACATTCCGTTTACAGGATCAAGTGCTCCTGATTGCGCACCGCTACAATTGCTTAAACTGTCAACCCCCAGTAAAAAGCTTATTTCCTTATAGTCACCGGGTGGAACATCGCTAAGTGTCAGTTGCTTTGTTGATTCCTCATCTTCATTCAACAAAAAATATTCTTTAGAAACATATTCGGTGCCATCGGCCTTTTTTAATTGAATATGGCCAATGTAGTATTTGAATTTAGAGACAGTATACAATTGCCCTGCTTCATTTTTGTATGCACCGGAGTCCAGTTTCAATAACTCATTGCCCACATAATTTTTGAACTGAATACTCAGCTTACATTTAGCCACAGGTTTTGAAAATGACATAGCAGCCACCAGGGCTGCTATGTATAAGCTTAATGCAAGTGTATTTATAAGGCGATTCATAATGCCGTCATTAAGCTGAAGCTATCACTTTACTTTCAAAATCTTTTCTGTAACGGTTTCATTATCTGTTTGCAGGTGTAAAAAGTAGGTGCCGGCGGCATATTTGCTAAGGTCTAAAGTATAAGCTATGCTGGGCTGCAGGTTATTGATAGTTTGCAGCAACCTGCCTGCAACATCATAAAGGCTTCCCTTAATGTTGTTTGCGCTGGCAGCGTCTACATAAATAAATGCATAATCCTGCGTTGGGTTTGGTACAATGCGGTATTTTATTTGTGGTTTAACTTCGCTGTTGGCAGTGGTAGGATTGTAAACGGTAGTTGATTCGGTAATAGTAACATGACCGCCGTTTGGCCCTGTATTTCCCTGTGTTACAATTCCGTAATAAGTGGGTCCTATTACAAAAGGATAAACAGGATACAGAGTTGAATCAAGCGTTACGAAATAAGCATAAGTGCCGTTAGGATATTCTGGTGTAACACAAAATCTTCCGTTGTGTACATCCAGGTCTCCCGAACCCGAAACAAAAATATAATCCTGTATAAAAGAGCCTATGGGGTAAGTGCCATTTACCGCCGGACCAGCAGATGAAGCCAGGGTGCCATCCGGTAATGAATCGCGAAC
>JAQBNQ010000164.1 GCA_028288545.1 Bacteroidota bacterium | reverse complement strand
GTGAATATCAAAACTTACATCGTTAGAGGCCAGGTAGGAGCCGTATTGTTTAACGATATGTTGAAGCGATAATAGCGCCATGGGGCTAAAGTAATACCAATTCTTAACTCAGCAACCGGCTATTCTGTAAACAGGTCCTTCATCCGGTCAAAAAAACCTTTTTCGGTTTTAGAACCGGGCTTTGGTTTAAAGTTGGGCGACTCGCGTAATTTTTCAAGTAGTTTCTTTTCATCCGCGGTAAGATCAATAGGTGTAAATACATGAACCAGTATCAATTGATCGCCGCGTCCGTAGCGGTTTACCGTTGGCAATCCTTTTCCGGTGAGTTTAAATATTTTCCCTGCCTGTGTTCCCGCTGGTATCTTAAACTTGGCTTTACCTTCAATGGTTGGTACCTCCACGCTGGCACCGAGCACTGCATCGATAAAGCTAATGTGCATGTTGTATATCACGTTCTGCCCATCAATTTCCAGTTCTGCATTTTCTTCTACTTCTATCTGGATGATCAGGTCGCCGGCAGGGCCGCCATGTTCGCCGGCATTTCCTTTTCCACCCATGGACAACTGCATACCATCCTGTACTCCGGCGGGTATATCAATGTTCAGGGTTTCTTCGCCGTAAACAACTCCAAGCCCATTACAGGTTACACATTTTTTAGTGATCTGCTGGCCGCTTCCATTGCAGGCATAACAAGTGGCCGTGGTTTGCATTTGCCCCAGCACTGTGTTGGTTACTTTTCTTACTACGCCATTGCCGCCACATACGGTACACTTGGTTACCGAACTTGCATCTTTGGCTCCGCTGCCGTGGCAGGTGTTACATTCAATATGTTTTTTAACCTTAACGCTTTTGTGAGCGCCGTTTGCTACCTCCTGTAAATTCAAACGTATTTTTATGCGCAGGTTACTGCCGCGTTTGCCGCGTGTTCGGGATTGTCTTCCTCCACCCCCGCCAAAAAAACTTTCAAAAGGATCAAAGCCGCCGCCTCCACCCCCCCGCCAAAAATATCCCCAAAGTTGCGGAAGATATCTTCCATGTTCTGGTAATCTCCACCGCCACCGCCACCATTCATGCTGGCATGGCCGTACCGGTCGTACTTCTCGCGCTTTTGCTCGTCGCTCAAAATTTCGTAAGCTTCGGCTGCCTCTTTAAATTTTTCTTCCGCAGCTTTATCGCCCTGGTTGCGGTCCGGGTGAAATTTTAAAGCCACCTTGCGGTAGGCCTTTTTTATTTCCTCTTTCGTAGCCGTTTTAGGAACTTCCAATATCTCGTAAAAATCTCTTTTTGCCATAACAAAGTAACCTCTCCTAAACCCTCTCCAAAGGATAGGACTTTTAATGCTCGTTAATATTTATCCGTTTCCTTGCTTTCCTACTATCACTTTGGCAAAACGGATCAACTTGCCGTTCAGGTAATATCCTTTTTCAAGTTCGTCAATAACCTTACCGGCCTGTTCGGGTGTTGGCGCAGGTATTTCGGTAATAGCCTCATGCAAATCAGGATTAAAATCCTGGCCTATACTTTCCATTGCTTTCAGGCCCTTGGCAGAAAGGTTCGTTACAAATTTGTTATGGATCAACTTCATACCATCTTTAGCGGCATTTACATCGGTACTGTTTTCAAGCGCTTTTACCGCTCTGTCAAAATCGTCAACCACGGGTAACAGATCCTTCATTATATCCTTTCCTGCAGTTTGAATCAGGTCCTGTTTTTCTTTTGCGGTGCGCTTTTTAAAGTTGTCGAAATCGGCATATAAACGAACGTACTTATCGCGCAGCTGGTCCATTTCCTTTTTCAATTCAACAATTTCAATGTCTTTGGGGTCAGTAACTTCCTCGGTAAAATCCGCTTCTTCGGGCTTGTTCTTTTTAAAAACATCGTTTATCAGTTTCTCTACACCGTCAAGGGTTTTTCCGGCAAAGCTTTCAGCCTTTCCTTTGGCTTCTTTGGCAAATTCCTCAGCCTTATCGGTAACGGAATTCTTTATTTCTTCAACCCGGTCGCGTAGTTCTTTTTCGCTATTTTCTTTGTTTTCTTCCATTTTTTCGGTTTTACGGGGCAAATATCTCAAATTTTCGGCCCCAATATAAAATGTCGCCAAATTGACCATTTTAACCTTTAATTGGCTGACTTAAGGTCAAGCCGGGCCTGACATTGAAATTTTGGCAGGGCATGTCATTTGCCTAAGTTGAGGGGAAAAGATAAGACGATAAACCTGATTGACGGAATAATAGCTTTGCGGCAAAACCTGCCTTGCTGCAACATGCCTTTATGAGAAAATTCAACAACGAAAACCGGGCAGGTTAAACTACATACGTCCTGATCATCACCTGAAACAATTTGGCATTTAGTTTATGTAAGGCCGCGCATAATAGATTTCAAAAAATAAAAGCGACCACATTATCGGGTCAAACCTTACCTTTCCGCTAATAGTTTCTAATAAAGCAAAAATAATAGAGATTATGGGGCGTCTACAATCCCATATATCAAGTCTTAATTTAAATTTGCCCTCACCATGTTCAATAATATCAATACAAGGAGTGTAACATTTAACCTGATAATGATAAATGTGCTGTTGTTTTTTGCTACAGTACTTCACCCCTCGTTAACGCAAATCCTTAGTCTGCACTATGTGTTTAATACACACGGCTTTTATGATGCCCCTGGTTTTGAACCATACCAGGTATTAAGTCACATGTTTATGCATGGAGGATTCCTGCACATCCTGTTTAATATGTGGGGCTTGTTTATGTTTGGTTCTATTCTTGAAAATGTGTGGGGGCCAAAACGTTTTCTCAGTTTTTATCTCATCACAGGTTTTGGTGCCGTTGTTTTAAATGTGTTGGTGCAAATGTTTATGATCTATAAAATGACCGGCTCTGTAAATCCTGGTATAGATCTTTTACAAATGCATCCTGCAGCCATGGGCACTTACTTTTCGCAAACACTGGGTGCTTCCGGTGCTATTTTTGGTATAGCCACGGCCTTTGCCATGCTGTTCCCCAACACGGAATTGATGATCATTCCAATCCCGATTCCGATAAAGGCAAAATACCTGATGCCCTTATACATAGTGTTTGAACTTTATCTGGGCGTTTCGCAACACCAGGGCGATGATGTTGCGCACTTCGCTCACCTTGGAGGTGCTTTGTTCGGCTTTATTTTAGTTAAGATATGGGGCCGCAACAAAAATACTTTGTATTGATTTGAACCCTTGAAGGTTTACCAGGTTTTAAAGAAACAGAAATGCTAAGCGGCTCAATTATAGAAGACATCAAATATCAATTTCGCTATGGCAACATGGTAATGAAGCTGATATTCGTTAACCTGGGCGTTTTCCTTTTTTTCGGATTGTTTTATGTGGGCAGCTGGCTCGGTCAATCATTTGGGCCATATACTTTTCTGCTAACCAAGCTGGAAGTACCGGCATCGTTAAATTTATTGTTGTATCAACCCTGGACCTTATTTACATACATGTTTTTACATGTGGGGGTACTGCATGTTCTTTTTAATATGCTTTGGTTTTATTGGTTTGGCGAAATTTTTGTGCTGTACCTGGGCGATAAAAAAATACTGCCGCTATATATACTTGGCGGCCTTGCCGGTGCATTTATTTACATGCTGGCCTACAATTTTATTCCGGTATTTAAGCTGCAGGTTGATTTTGCATTAATGCTTGGAGCCTCGGCCAGCATTTACGCTATTGTTTTTGCAGCGGCCACTATCAATCCAGATCATGAAATAGGGTTGCTGTTTTTTGGCAATGTAAAGATAAAATACGTGGCTATCATTTCGCTTTTGATGGATGTTATTAATATCCCCAGCGTAAATGCAGGCGGACTTATTGCGCACGTTGGTGGAGCATTGTGCGGATTTCTATATATCAAAGCGCTAAGAAGCGGTATAAGTTTCACGCCGGTTAAAACTATTTCGGCTTTATTCCGCTCAAAGCCGAAGGTAAAAATGAGTTATAGGAGCGCCGAGAAAAAACAGGAGCCAACTCAAACACGTAATAGCAACGAACAAGCGCGGGTAGATGAAATATTGGACAAAATTGCGCGTTCTGGTTACGATAGTCTGACTAAAGAAGAGAAAGATTTTCTTTTCAATTTTTCGAAAAAATAAATGCCGGTTAAAATTTACTATTCTGTATTTTCCCTTTTGAAGAGCGAAGAGAGCAGGCGATGCATTTTTCAATTACAATCATAAAACCGAAAAGTGCTTAAACGCGTTTTTATTTTTTTAAATGTTCTTGCACTTTTAGTGCTGCTGCTTTCCTGCCTGGCGGCTTACATTGATCCTAAACTGTTTTGGCAATTTTCCTTTATCGGTTTTGCGTTTCCGGTGGTACTGGTAATCAATTTCCTTTTCCTTGCAGTTTGGTTACTTAAAAGGAGTAAGCTTGGTTTCCTTCCCCTCCTTGCTATTTTATTAAGCTGGAAATTTATACACGCCACTTTTGCTTTTAATTTTTTGGACAAGAGTAAAGAGACCGGGATAAGACTTATGACCTGGAACGTAAAGAGCTTTGATCTTTACAACTGGACGCACAATATTGAGACGCGAAGAAAGATGATGGATTTAATAAAAAAGGAAAACCCGGATGTGCTCTGTCTGCAGGAATTTTACAGCAACAACCAGGTTTTTCATAACGTAGAGTTTCTTCGTGATACACTGGGGTATAAGTATTGTTACTTTCCGCCGGCAGTAGAGTTGGTTAAAACGCCGCGATCTAAATTGCAAAAAACTTTGTGGCGAAGCGGAACGCTGGACCAGCAATGGGGCGTAGCTACCTTTTCAAAATTTCCGATAACCGATACTGGCAGAGTTGATTTTGGAAATTCGCTGGCCAACAGCTGTATTTATACGGATGTAAATATGGAGGGAAAAAATGTTCGGCTTTATAATGTGCATTTTCAATCGATACATTTAGGATACGATGATTATGCAGCCATTGACTCGTTGGAAGAAAACCAGCAAACCAATTGGGGCGCGATGAAGAACATTATGCGCAAAATGAAGAAGGCATATATCAAGCGTTCGCAGCAGGCCAATTCAGTTGCGGCGCAGATTGATGCTTATAAAGGAACCCAAATATTATGTGGCGATTTTAATGATGTTCCTGTTTCGTACACTTACAACGCAGTTAGTAAAAGCCTGGATGATGCATTTATTGAAAGAGGTTTTGGCTTTGGCGCCACCTTTGCCAATAAATTCTCGATTTTTCGGATAGATTATGCCTTATTTGACCCTGATATTCAGATAAATACATACAGAATTATCCGAAAGGAACTGTCTGATCACTATCCTGTGCTTGTATCCTTCTCATTATGAATTTGTTAGGCGGGCTTAGTATTTTACAAGCAAAATTTGCTCGTAATTAATTGGATTTTAGCCACTAAACCGATATCTTTCTTTTCTATTTTTAAAAATCATTATCTTTGAGCACAATGTTTACGGACTTAAAACATATGCCCGAGGCCTGGAGTAAAGCTTTCAGTTCCCGCAGTTTCAGGAACCAGTTTTTGATCACAGTTCTTGTTTTTGGAGGAATATGCCTGCACAATTTCCATTACCTGCGCGAGTGGCAATCACGTCCCGGTGTTCAAATCAATGATATCCTCCTTAACCAACTTCGTCCCTTCGACTTTTCGCTGGTGATTTTTGTTATAGAATACTCTACACTTTTAGCGGTTTTCCTTTTTACTATTTCTCATCCTGACAGGCTTGTGAAGGGCTTACAAATGTTTGGACTGATAATATTAGCGCGAACTATGTCGGTATATTTTTTCGCACTGGAGCCGCCCAAGGATATGATTCCCCTGCTTGATCCCATAGCTAACTTTTTCCTGCACAGCAAGGATACTTTTGTTACCAAAGACCTTTTCTTTTCTGGCCATGTTTCTGCTTTGGCTTTGCTGATGTTTATTTCTGTAAACCGCTATGTAAAAGCCTGGGCAATGTTTGCTACTGTAGTGGTGGGTATTTTAATTATGTGGCAGCACGTACATTATTCGATGGATGTAATTATGGCGCCGGTAGTTTCTTTTATATCCTACAGGTTTGTGCTTTTTG
Organism: Bacteroidota bacterium; assembly: GCA_028288545.1. Classification (GTDB taxonomy): domain Bacteria; phylum Bacteroidota; class Bacteroidia; order Chitinophagales; family LD1; genus Bog-950. The sequence continues at coordinate 1,195 of JAQBNQ010000164.1, read as the reverse complement.
TGCATCGCGAAACGCGATTTGGACTTGAGTTACAAGGCCAGGAATTTTAAGCTGTCCAACTTTTTTTGCCAAAGGCGCATTTCTTTTCCAATGCTCACTTGAACTTTGCGAGAATGCAGGAATTGATTAGCGAAGTAAGTTTAAGAAATGAAAAGCCAATTGAAATTTCTTCCAATTGGCTTCATTTAAATAGTATAAAATAATTAGTCTTTCTTTTTCAACTGCTCGTTCAACAGTTTCTGTATCTCTTCTGTTTTCTTATCCTGCGCTTCCAATTTCTTTTTAAGCTCGTCAATAATCTTTTGTTGCTCTTTCATAGCCTCCACCAAAACCGGAACAACCTGTACATAATCTACCACTTTTAATGTTTTAATAAGAGGTTGATTAGGTGCATTAAGTTTAGTGGAGCCCTCGCCTACCATAACATTTTTAGTGGCCACTACCTGTGGAAGAGTTCTTTCAATCTCCTGTGCGATAAAGCCCAGGTAAACCCGCTCGTCGCCTTTAGATGAAGGCATTGCGTCAGTATCGTATTGGTAAGAAACTCCCTGCAGATGCATTATCTTATCCAGCGAACTTCTAAGAGGTAAAACATTTTTCTTTACTGAAGAATCGGATAAGTTATAAAGGCCGTTAGCATAAGCTAATCCGCCCGTAAAATAGCCCCCAAATCCAGTCCATGTACCTGTAGTTGGGATGGAGCCAACAACACCATAGTGGTTTGAGTAATTACCTATCCCGCGAACACCAATGCCTAAGCCGCTTCCTTGTATTTGCAATCCCAAAACCCCGCAAGGAACAAAAGTGGTACCGGTATAAAAACTTATTCCTTCTAAAGCATTATATCCGGAACCGGTATTATACTCGCCAACACCCATACAGGCATTGTTAGTGCTGTTATTACTTACTTCAACCGGAAAATAGCCCGTGCCGGGTTGCGACACCGAATGCACGTTGAACAAACCAACGCCGGTTTCGCCGGGTAAATAAGTAGAAGCCGGTGAGGTGGTTCCAATTCCGACTACTAAATTTGTTCCGTCCTCGTAAATAGGTGTTACAGTACAAGTAGCAGTAGTGCCGTTCGATTTAAGAATATAATTAGCCGAAGCACAACCCACCGGACCAGTTGGACCGGTTGGACCAGTACCACCTGTAGCGCCGGTTGTTCCCGATCCCGTTGCTCCTGTGGCTCCCG
>JAQBNQ010000120.1 GCA_028288545.1 Bacteroidota bacterium | reverse complement strand
GGCCCAAAACATACCCGGACTGATTCAACTGTTAGGTGGCGAAAAGGCTTTCATAAAAAAGCTTGACAAAAATTTTAACGGTGGCCATTACGTGCATGAAAACGAGCCCGGCCACAATTATACGTACTTGTATGATTATGCTAACGCCGCATGGAAAACCCAAATGCGCGTTGCCCATTATCGCAAAACCAAATACCGTAACAGCCCACAGGGATTGAATGGCGATGACGATTGCGGACAAATGAGCGCCTGGTACATTTTTAGTTCTATGGGGTTCTACCCGGTTACTCCCGGCACCGATATATATGCCTTAGGCACTCCTTCCTTACCCAAAGCCACCATTTATTTTGATGCAGATAACCGCGACAAGAAATTTGAGATCATTGCCGAAAATGTTTCTGCTAAAAATATTTATGTGCAAAGCGCTACCTTAAACGGAGTTCCGCTCGATAAGCCTTTTATACATCACAGTGATATCGTAAAAGGTGGAACCCTTGTTTTTAAAATGGGCAATAAGCCAAACAAAAACTGGTAGTTCCTCACTTAACCAATGGATAGGTCATTGGCATATATTGACAAACAACGCCACCCATTAAGGCGAGGCATATGATCCAGTAAACTCCATGTATGGCCAGGTAGGACCATCTTTTGCGCTCGAATAGAGTAAGTATCAGAAACACAGGAGTTATAAAATACAGGCCGGTATAGGCCCCATGTAATGCACCGTGTTTAAAGGTCCTAAACTCAGTACCATACTTATCCAATAGCCCTTGCACCGTTGTATTCAGTTCTGTTCCTGCCTGGTGTACTTCAGGGTGATTAGCCAGCATTGAAAGCAAACCATATTGGTGTATAACAATCGACCTCAACGAACCCGCGATATAATAACTGGCTGCATAAGCCAACACAAAAATCAGGATCGTTCTGCCCACACCCATTTTTTCATCCGAAGCACCGGACGATTTCATTACAATACCACCAAAAATTTTTGGATGATACCAAACCGAACCAATAATCAAAGGGATAAGGGCCGCCGCCAGGTTAACGAAGTACTTTGTATACATAGATTGTTTTTGTATTTAAAGATAACAGGAACAGGCAATGGAAAATGAACTGGCATTCGTCCCGCCCTTCTTTTAACAAAGACCAACAGTATTTAACTACCTCTTGTTGGGAAGGATTTATTTCTGTCCCTGCAATGGTGGCAAAGCCGGGTTCAACGCTCTGGCCTTTTCGTAATACTCGTTGGCAAGGGCCGTATTGCCCTTGTTGTGGTAACTTACGTTCAGGTTAAGATAAGCCGCCGTGTATTTAGGATTCATCTGAATCAACTTTAGCGAGGTGGCAATAGCCTCATCATATCTTCCGCTTAAACCGTAGGCTACGCCCAAATCCTCGTAGTACAATTCGGCCTTAGGATTTAACTCAATCGCCTTGTTTAAATATTCAATAGCCTTTGCCAGGTTGCCGCCCACTTTTCCGTAACCGGTTCCAATCAAATAATAATCGGCGGCATCAGGCTTCTTCAATTCTGTTCCCCGCTTCAACCAATACTCCGATGAATCAGGCATATTTAACTTGGCATAGGTCTGCGCCAGTAAAAAACGCACTTCCATCTGCTCGGGTTTGGCTTCGTAAGCTTTCAGCAGGTTAATCCTTGCTTCTTTAGCCATGTTCTTTTCATTATAAACTATACCCAGGTTAAAGTAGGCATCATAATAGCCACCCACTCTTGTTGCAGCTGCTTTTTCATACACCGGTATTACTTCTTCTGGTTTATGATTCAATTGCCAAAGGGCATTTCCCATCAATAACCATGCATTACTGTGGTTAGGGTAAACACGTATAGCCTCACCTAAATGCGAGATAGCCGAATCAAGAAATAATTTGCGAATGCTTGAATCAGGCAGCATTTGTATCGCATTCAACTCCTCGTTTGACTTACTGCGGTCAAGATCGCTGATAAACTTTTTGATCATACCGCTATCACGTAAAGCGCGGATGTCCGAATTGGCTGCTTTGGTCAGATCTCCGCCTAACGATGTTTGTATTTTGGCAGAGTTAGGACTATGCACAGCATCTCTTCTGAATAAAGTAAAGCTGTCTTTCCAATCGTAATTACGCGAATAGGTTTTGTACGAATAGGCCAATAGTATCACCACAAAAATTGCAAGTATGGCCGGCGATGGAAGTTTGAACCGGTCTTTACTTTGGATGATAAGAAAGGCAAGTAGGATACAAAACCCAAGCGAACTCATGTAGATAAAGCGCTCATTCATTAAAACGCCCACCGTAAATAACACGTTGGATGCGATAGAGAACGTAATGAAATAAAACAGGATAGCGTATGAAGCAATTGTTTTTTTCTTCAGGTTAATCACTGCATAAACCACTAAGGCAGCATTGATGATCAGCGAAAGAATAAAAAACAAGTCGGCGAAATCTATTAGTGGTATCTGGTTAAAGTAGTAGTCGTGCGTAAGCGGGTGAGGGATAACCAACAATTTAAAATAATACAGGAAGGTTAGCACCGTAGTTGCATAGCGCTGCGCAAAAGTGGCGTTCAAAAACGGGTTGTTCAATATTTCCGGCGACTCCTGTGTTAAGCCCGATTGAGTGTACTGAGAACGTAAAAAAAGAAATATCAGCGTGGATACTAAATAGGCTGTTCCTATCCTAAGATATTTTGATTTGTTGTTCTGGTAATAATATATAGAGTAAAATATGGTAAACAAAACGCCGGCAACTATCTGTAGCATTTTGATCTGTTGCATAAGGTCATTAATTTCAACCTGGTTGTTTACCCCTAAGCCAATTGCCTTAGCTGATATTTTGCCGGTAAAATAAATGCATATAGCAGGTAAAAAAATTGCCAATCCCAACCAGTAATTATTTCTCGGTAAATTTTCTTTTGAAAAAAAGTAATACGTTAAAGGAACCACCGCCAAGAATGTTATGGCATTTTCTTTGGAAAGTAAGGCCAGGAAAAACACAACAGTGCCCGCAATAAGGTGCTTTATATTTTGAGTCTTAACGTATTTAATTGCGGCTAATAGTGTAAGCAGCGAAAAGAACATACACATAACCTCATCCCGTCCTTTTATGTTGGCCACCGCCTCTGTGTGCATGGGATGTGCTGCATATAACATGGTAGCAAAAAACGAAAGCCCCAAACCATAAGCGCCTAAAAAACTTTTGCCCTCATATTTGGCCGGCATTATTTGCCGCAGTAAATAATAAAGCAACATACAGGTAAGTCCAAACAAAAAGATATTAATGCCGTGACTTAAAAACGGGTTCAGGTAAGGGTCAGCCTCGCCACCCATAATTACGTTCTTATCGGTTATTTCTTCGCGCGGGTCGTGGCGCAGTTTGCGCATTAGTTCGTATTCCAGCGTTAAACTGGCCATGCTTAGCGGGCGGTAACGTCCGCCACTTACCAGTTTGGCGCCGCGTTCGCCAAAAAAGCCTTCAAACATGTCATGGGTAAAATGATCTTTAATGCCGTTGAATCCCTTTTTGGTAAACTTATTATCAGTTAAAACTATCGTATCGTCAATCGCAAACTTGTTCCACAGGGTGTTCGAATATAACATCACCGAAAACAGGAAGATGATAAGATAAGTACTCCAGCTTGGAAGCCTGAACACCGGCGTTGCGGCAGTTATGGGTTGAACAGGCGTTTCGGCTTTCGTTGCCTGTACGGGTTTCGGTTTCTGGTTCTGTTTAGCCACTTATTAACTGATTTTAATCGCCAAAGTAAAAAACACTTTTGAATTAATACTATTGCTGGCCTTTTGAGAGGGAAAAATTAGAAGCTAGGCGGTAATATAGTTAGCCATATATGGCCTGTCAGGAGGCAAACCAAGTGTTTGAGCTAAAGGGTCAATAATAACATCCATCCCTTCCATCGGTATGGCACCTAGCAGTGATTGGGCATCACCAGGCAAAACAACCGCTTCAACAACAGTTGTCCGTGTTAAAAAATTGATGGTTACCGGACCAACTATTTTGCAGTTTTTTTTCGAACCATCGGCTAGTGTAATCATACTCTCGCGAGCCTGTGTAAGACCCAACTCGAGGGCAATATTTTCATTAATGCACAAAAGAGTTGCTCCACTGTCAACCAGCACCCTTACATCCATTTTACGTATTTTATCCTTTGCGATTAAGCCGGTGTAAGCATTTGAGGCGTCAACTGTATTTGTCAAAACTATTGTTGCGTGAATGAGACCCATACTTGCAAATATACGGAAGTATTAATCTAATTTGAAACGTCATTTAGCCGCTCTCTGGCCATAACTAAACAATCTTTTTATCCCTTCCGCTATCGCAATTACCACTAAACAGGGCAACCATACCCATACAAATTCACTTTTCATCACCTCCCAACCGCGCTCCGTAAAAAATCGTAAAACACTCATGGGCGAAACCCTGATGGGCCTAAAGCCTTCAAAAAAATACCTGGCGTTATAAAATGGAGCAAAAAAGGCAACACCCTTACCACCGGTTGTCATCGCGTCCAATATGCCGTGCGATACCGTTGCAAAAAAGAAGAAGCCGAAAAATGCAAGCCACCGTTTACTGCCCGTTTTCTCAGCTTTATAAAAAAAGTAAGTTACAGCTAAAGCCAGTACCAGTGCAAAAAAGATGGAGTGCGTAAATCCCCTATGCCCCCAAAGGCTTTCATAAGGCACCTTTAAAAAATAACCAATTGAATCAGCATCCGGTATGGCGGCACAAAACATCCCCAACACCCAAAACTTCCAATCAGTTTTTTTGATAAAGGAAAGCTCCCCAATAGCCACCGAAGCAAAAGCATGTGTAAAAGCAGAAGCCATTTTCAATTCATTTAACCGCAACGCAAATGCAATAGAACGCTGATTTTCATTATCCTCATTATAAAATTATGATTAATACAGGGGAACGAGAAGTAAATACTAAAACGGGTTTAATCGCAATGTTTCTGTATTATCATTTTCATCATGATAATAATGAAAATCAGCATTCCATCTGTATTAAATCAATTTATAGCGTTTACCAGGCAAGGAAACAATAATGCCGTTCATTTCCATCTCTAACAAAGATGCCGCTAACAAGCTCGAGTTCATTCCCGTTTCCTGCACCAGTTTATCAATTTCAACTTCGCCCTTTTCGCTTAACAAACTATAAATAGCTTTTTCATCATCAGCCAGGTCAAGCAAGGGCAATCGCTGTTGTTTGGTTTGTTTTTTTGAAGTGCCATCTGTGTTCCACCGCATGGCTTCCAGCAGATCATTGCCGTTTTCAATCAAACTTGCTTTATACGTTTTTATCAGAAAGTTACAACCGGCGCTTACTTTATCCGTGGCTCTGCCCGGTAACGAAAACACATCTTTGTTATAGCTATTAGCAATGTTAGCCGTAATTACTGCTCCACCTTTAATAGCCGACTCAACAACAATTACCGCATCGCATAGCCCTGCCACTATCCGGTTCCTCTGCGGAAAATTATGTGTCCGCATTTCGTCCAGCGATTTGTATTCCGTAAGCAAACCTCCCTGCGCAACCATCCTTTTAGCTGCTGGTTTATGCTGCGCCGGGTAAAGCGTGTTTAAACCATGTGCCAGTACACCAACGGTTTTTAAATTATTTTCCAATGCAGCGTTATGTGCCGCTATATCTATTCCGTAAGCCAGGCCGCTGATTATCATTACATCGTGCGCTGCAAGTTCGGCCACTATTTTTTTTGTTATTTCCTTGCCATAATCGGTGCATTTTCGGGTGCCAACAATGCCAACCGTTTTCGGAGCGTTAAGATCTGCATCGCCCTTATAATAAAGAAGGATCGGGTTGTCCACCAATGGTTTTAAACGGGCAGGATAATCCTCCTCCGTAAAAAAGAAAGTTTTGATCTTAAAGTCTTCAATAAATTTTAATTCCTGCTCCGCTTCTTTTAAAAGATCGGCTTTAACAATTGATTCTGCCCTTTCTTCGCCTACCAAAGGAATCTTAAGAAGTTTTTGTTTCGAAGTTTTAAAAACGGCCTCGGGGCTGCCACAATAGGCTATCAGGTTCTTGGCAACCATACTGCCAACGTTGGGTAGCATGGTAAATGCTACCTGGTAAAGAAGATTTTGGGAGGCGCTTTTCGACAAAAGATATTTATTTTGAGTGGCCAAAAATAAATAATGAAACAAATAATACTTTCTACCCTTCTCTTTTTTTTATGAACAACTGTTTTTTCACAGTCATATAGCGATCAGGGTCCTCAAAATAATTATCAATCTAAAAATAATCCTTATTACTGGAAAAACCGGCCCCCTTTTACGGGCTACTGGCAGCAGGATGTCGATTACACTATAAAGGCTAAAATTGATGAAACCACAGATATAATTACGGGCGAAGAAAACCTGGCCTACGCCAACAACTCGCCCGATACCCTGTATTTTGTTTATTTCAATTTATACCAAAATGCTTTTCAGCCCGGCTCGTACCTCGATAATCTTCAAAAGAATAATGAGGTTCATCCTGGTTACGGAAAATATGAAGGCACCAAACTAGGCACTGTAATTGACGAAATAAAAAGTGGTGAACGTGTCCTGAATACTCAATTGGATAATACTGTTATTAAAGTAATGCTGGATAATCCATTGCCCCCCAAGGCAAGGAAGGCCTTCAATATTAAATTCCGCACTTTTTACGATTCCGGTTCTACACGTCGCAGGATGAAGAAATACAAAGTAGCCGGTGTAACGCATTATAATGGCTGTCAATGGTATCCTAAAATATGTGTGTACGACCGCAAAAGCGGCTGGAACACCGACCAGCACCTTAACCGCGAGTTTTACGGCGACTTCGGCAGCTTTGATGTGGAACTTACGTTTGCTTCCAATTACGTAGTAGAGGCCACCGGTGTGTTGCAAAACGAAAGTGAAGTATTGCCCGATACTTTAAAAAAGAAATTGGACATCCTGAATTTTAAAGACAAAAAGTGGGACTCAAAGCCCTCTATCATTACCAAATACAAAAAGGGGCAAACCAAAACGTGGAAGTACCACGCCGAAAATGTGCATGATTTTGCTTTTACCGCCGACCCCAGCTACCGGATTCACGATACAATCATTTACCCCGGTCGTAAAAATGGCGAAGGTGTAAAATGTGCCGCCATTGTGCAGGAAGGCCACGCTTCCGGTTGGCAAACCACAAGTGATTATTTGTCGAAGATCATTACTGTTTTCAGTCGCGATTTTGGAGTGTTTGAATATCCCAAAATTGTGGTGGCTGATGCAGCGGATGGTATGGAATACCCCATGATAACAATGGACGGAGGCAGGGACAAAGAATATCGCGGTTTACTG
>JAQBNQ010000112.1 GCA_028288545.1 Bacteroidota bacterium | reverse complement strand
TCCGCTCAGCAAGTTTTATCGCCTCCATCTTTACTGCTCCCTCTTTATGTCCAAGCGCCTTGATCACCAAAATTTCCTTGTCCTCTGTGTATTGTTTTTCTATCAGGTTCAAAATATAAATAGACTCGCCAATTTCGCCATTCACTATTTTATCTTCCAGAACATGTCGCGTCTGTTCATTATCCAGATCAATTTCCTGCCCTATAGAGTAGCGCTTATTGAGTGCAGTAACCAGGGTTTTTACATACTCCCTGTCTACCACAAAAATCATGATCATCCAAATAATAACAAGCACCAGTAACAGGTAACTGAGTATGTATAAACTCACTTCTCCTCCGGCCATTTTAACCAGGCCGTAAAGCATAAAACCGCTAAAGGCCAGTGCAAAAGGGTCCATTACCCCCTTCACCAGGGTGTGTCCACGCAATCGCATATGCGAAGGAAGCGGCTGCATCAAAGACAGAAATATAGGATCCTGCAATGAGGTTTTTAAAACCTCAGTAAGCACCATCATTAACCCAAAGGCACAGAGCATAAAATACTCATTATGGTGCGTAAGGAATGGCAGGAAAATTATACCTATCAAAAAAACGAGCAAGAGAATAGGGCTTACCAATAGCGAGCCTTTGACGCCCAGCACATTACTAAGCCTACCGGTAAGCATTAAGCGTATAATAATGGCAATTACCTTGCCTGACGAATAGAACAAGGCTATGAATGATGCCAGTTGCTCGTTGCTATGCGCCTCGTGCTCAACCTGCGCGTAAAAAGAAAAGCTGATGATGGAAATACAGGTAAGCACGATAAACGACAAACCTGCCACTGAAGCCAGCATCCGGTTGCCAAAAAAGCTTTTGATGAAATTTATCAGTTTATCCTTCGACTCGCTGGCATGTGTAGCGTGGGTATGTTCGTGCTTTATCTCTATGTCCAGCTTACCAGCCTTTTTGAGCCGGTAATAAAATATAAGGGAACAGAGTATTGAAATAAACGATACCACCAGCAGGTTCTCGTTCGAAATAAATTTTATCCAAAGCGTAACGGCAGAATAGCCAATCAGTTTACCGGGTATATCACCCATACCTATCAAACCAAACAGACGCTTGCTTTGCCGTATGTCAAATAAAAGTGCCGCTACGCCCCAAAACTCAAGGTTACCAAGCAGGTAAATAACGTAGAACCAACAAAACATCAGAAAAATAACCAGGTTCGACTCATTGTCAGCTGAGAACTGGATGAAAAATGCAATTACCGTAAAGGCGATAAAAAGGATAACACCCAGTACCAGTTTCTTGATGGAAACCGCATGTTCTATCTTGCTATATACATAACCGGTGATCCAAAGCAGCACGGCCGAAACCATGTAGGCTTTCGGCAGACCGGTTAAGGGAAAGTGCTCCAAAAAAAGTGTAAGCGCTACTATATTAAAAATAGCAATACCGAACCCCTGGAAAAATTGCAACCAAAAAAGATTGGTTACAAGCCAGGCCTCTTCGCTACGTATATTTAAAAACTGTAGCAACCGGTTTTTCATAAAAAACGTTTGTGGCTAATATAGTCCATTATTTTAATCGGCATTTGTCCTTTTGATATAGATGCATTGCTTTCTTTATCTAAAATGGGTAAAAATTTTATAGTAACGGATGGCCTATAAAACAATTTGGGCGTGTAAGATTTTTTTTAAACGGATTCGAAAAGACCGGAATGTTATTGCATCTTTAAACATAAAATACATTTTTCAAATCATTAAAAAATGTTTTATCTTGCCAAAAATCGCCTATGAAAAAGACCCTGCTCACCCTGCTGCCCCTCTTGTTTTTTACCTTTTGCTTTGCTCAAACTCCCCCCTGTTTTACAGACCAGTTATGGACTCAGGCAGCACATAATGACTCTGCCCTGTATTTCAGAAAAATGGCGGATGATCTTGCTATTGCAAAATTATCAAACGAAGCGGCTGCCAGGTATGGAAGCAACAAGTCTTCAAGCGGTGTAACTGTAATTCCAACAGTTATCTATGTTATTACCGACAGTTCATCCGGCAACTCGCCCAATATTAGTATGCAACAGATATTGAGCCAGATGGATCAGTTGAATAAAAACTTCGAACCTTATGGATACCGGTTTTGTATGGCAAAACGCAATTTAATCGACTCCACCATGTTTGCGCCAAACGCCGGCGACTCTGCAGGTGTGTTCCGGATCAGTAACGCGCTAACTAATGTTAGTGCTTACAGCCAGGATGCACAATTAAAAGCCCTAAGTCATCTGCCATCGCAAAGCTACCTGCGCATCTTTGTAGTAAATAGTATTACACCAAACGGCATTTTAGGCTATGCCTATTTCCCCGGTGGTAATCCTTCCATTGATGGCATTGTGGTGCGTTCAGATGTATTTGGCAGCAATACGTATTGCCCTAGCTGCACTTTTTATCCGCAGTATAACCTGGGTGCTACTTTAACGCATGAAGTGGGTCACTATCTGAATCTGTTTCACACCTTTCAGGGTGGTTGCCTTACCGGAACAAACTCTATTACCTGTCAAACTACCGGTGACCTGATCTGTGATACGCCACCAACCGATGGAAGTTTTGGTTGCCCGTTTCCCGCGCCTCTTTGCGGCACAGATACCGAACTGATTGAAGACTACATGGACTATACCTTTGATGCCTGTAAAGACCTGTTCACCTTTGGTCAAAAACAACGCATGGATTATTCAACACTTGCTTACAGGGGTGTTTTAATATCCACTGAAAACCTGATTAAAACGGGTGTAACCTGTGTTTCCTTTGCCGGTTCTTATGCTAATTTTAGCTGTCCTAATTTTCAAGGTTGCTTGAACGACACAATGGCCTTTACCTCTCTTGGCCTTACCGGATTTGTTTACCACTGGTATTATGGCGATGGAGATAGCTCCGTAGGAAGCACCGGTTACCACATTTATACAAGCACCGGGCAATTTCCTGTAACATTGGTGGCTGTTAATGCCGCTCAAAATATTTCAGAGAGTTCTACCACCACGGCTTTCGTATCGGCATGTACTCCTATTAATTGCGCTTATAACAAATGGAGTTTCAATTACGGCTACCTTGATTTTTCAAGCGGACGTCCAATTGCAACAAACCATACACCTACTGCACCAACACGTCCTTTTGCTGATTTTTATCTCAGCACCTATCGCGCAGATACCACGGGCAGACCATTGTTTACCATAGATTGTGCGAATAACGATGGGCTTTTTGATACCTCCCTTAACCTGATTGACACCTTAGGCGGAGGTCCGCGGGTGCAGGTATTTCCGGTGCCAGGTCACTACGACAAATATTGTGCAGTACGGGTAGCCTATGGTACAGATATTATGTCATTCTCAATATTGCAGGCGGCAAACGGAAGTGTACATGCCCTGGCCGGAAAAAAAGACATCACGATACCACAACCACTGAATCAATTGTCGCAGGAGTTTCCGGTCGCAGGTATTCCAAGCTGCGATGGTTCAAGATTCTTTTTTGTAGTGCAGATAGGTGCCGCGATGAAGGTGTACGAGGTTATGTCTAATGATACTGTATTGCTACGCCAAACCTATAGCATTATCGGCGGTTTACAACAGGCATGGTATTTAATTGCCACCCCAAATGGCCGTAAACTGGTATTATCGCAGGCTAAAAACAACACGGGCCATTTTGGTTTTTATGTTTTTGATTTTGATAAATCTACCGGAACTATTACTCATGAAACTTTCCTTGACGACGGAACCCCTCCTTACAATCAATACAACTATGCCAGCGAAGTGCCGGCTGGCGTAAGTCCTAATTCAAGATTTATTTACCAGGAGGGCCACTGCTGCCAACAACCATCCGGCAATACCGGTTACCTGTATCAGTACGATCTTTACAATGCAGACCCCATGGCTAGCAGGAAAGCCATTTTCCAGTTTCCATTTGATGGAGAGGCGTTACCAGCGTTAGACGTAACACTAGGGCCCGATAATAAATTGTATGTCGGCTTCTATGCCCATCCCAACAATACGGTGCGCAATTACACTTTGGGTGTTATAAATTATCCCGATGTTTTGGAGAACGGTTTAAACAGCACCGGTTATAACCCTAACGGGCCTTATATTATTCCACCAAACTGTCCTTACAATGGGGTTTATATAACTGCAGTTGTACTTCCGTTACTGTTGGATAATACTGAAGCCTTTGGTTGTTATTGGAAACCAAATGCGCCACCGGTTTTTGAATTCGTTTCAACCTCCTGCGAAACCTACAAGTTCCATTCGGATGATTGTTACTCTCATACCTGGAATTTTGGCGACCCTAACAGTGGTGGCAATAATACCTCCACCTTATCTGATCCCACACACGTATTTTCGGCCCCCGGCGATTACCCTGTTTCTTTAAGTGCCAACGGGCAGAATTTTTACGATACAATTCACATCGGAACACCACCGCTTGCACTGGCATCTTCACCGGTTACAAACTGTCCGGTAGTTCATGCCAATTATTCAATTGTAACGCTGGAACCTAACGTAACTTACAACTGGACCATCACCAATGGAACTCCGGCTACAGCATCGAATGCCGGCAACGTGGATATACAATGGACAGCCGGCGATACCACCGGAACCATAACCATCGTTGCAACGGATACTGTTACAGGCTGCACAAGTACAATGAGTTTTCCGCAACATTTCTTTCTGCCTGATTCCAACATTTATCACGTTAAAGCTACTATTTGTTTGGGAGATGCTTACCGCCTTGGTCATCAGAATATTTTTGTGGCCGGAAATTATGTTGACACCCTTGTTGCCCGTACCGGTTGCGATAGCATAGTTTATTTACAGCTAACTACAACCCCAAGGCAAACACCGGTAATAACTGCTGTTGGAGATTCCTTATCAACCGGGGTTTACAGCTCTTACCAATGGTTGCGTAACGGGGTTGCGATACCTAATGCCACCAACCGCTATTACATTGCATTGTTAAGTGGCAGTTACCAGGTGGTGGTGCGTGATCCAAATGGTTTCTGCAACGATACTGCCTCAGCTACCATCCTGTCAACTGACGATCTTTCGGGGGCCAATGTTTCTATATATCCTAACCCTACTTCAGGAGAACTGAATATTAATATCAGCGGCTTAAGCGACCGCCAAATGAATGTAAGTGTTTATGATGTGTGTGGCCGTGTTGTTCAAACCTTAAAAGAGGAAGCAATATCCGGAAACATTTCGATGCAGGTTGAATTGAACGATTACGCAAACGGTATCTATTTTCTGCATCTAAAAGCCAATGGTTTTAACGTAGTGCGAAAAATAGTATTGAAAAGATAGTTTTTTAGTTTCGCTGACATAGAACGCTGACCTATTGGTCGGCGTTCTTTTTTTCAAGCTTCTTTTTATAAAATTCCTTATTGGCTGCGTAAATAGTTTTGGTAAATACAGCATAAACCGTTCCCTTATCGTCTTCATATTTCAGGGGAAGCTCAAAAGTATGTTCACCTTTTAATGCTATCTGTTGCTTTACATCTTCAACCAATTCATCAGTAATCAAAAACCTGCATTTTACCTTGTTAATTATTGGCCTTACAAATTTTACCGAAGCCGCTTTATCCCACACCACATAGCCTTTTCCCAATATTTGCATAAACATTAGCATATAGTAAGGATCCACAGAGCTGTAAATGCTCCCTCCATAAACAGTGCCTACCTTATTTCGGGTTCTGATATTCAGTTTAATACTTACCTGCAGTTCGCGGTAGTCCGCAGCAATAAATTCAACGCGGCTTCCGGTGCACCAAATACAGGGCCAAAAATTAAATCCCCTTCGCATCCAGGCGCTTTGGCTGGATTCTGTTTTCATTGTTTCATACACCTTCATACCCTATAATTTTTGCTGATGAAATACGATCAACGAACATCTGCCGATGAACAACTGTTATTTTCTATTTTCGTTACAAAACAATGGCATCTATGTCTACCTCTGTTCGAGAAACAAGCATCCACGAAAAATATGCGCAATTACTTGTTAACTACTGTCTGGCAGTAAAGCCCAACGACAAAGTTTATATCACTTCATCTTACCTGGCCGAATCACTACTGCAGGAAGTAGTTAAATCGGTATATATCGCAGGTGGTGTCCCTGTATTAAGCATTGAGATGAAGGGCATCAACGAGTTAGCGCTTAAATACGGAGAAGCGGAGCAGTTATCCTGGGTTAGCCCCATGAAAAAATATATCATGGAAAATTTTGATTGCTACCTGAACATTCGCGCTCCATTTGAAAGAGGTGATGATGAGAAAGAACCATTTAGCGAAGAGAAATTTAAGATTCAACAAAAAGCCAACCAGGAGATCAATAACATTTATTTTGAGCGCATAGGCAATGGCTCTATGAGAAGATGTTTGTGTCAGTTCCCAACCCGGGCTGGTGCCGATGATGCAGAGTTGAGTCTTGAAGAATATGAAAAATTTGTTTACCAATCCTGTTACCTGTTTGATGCTGACCCGGTTGCCAAATGGCTTGAAGTGCGCAAAAAGCAGCAGGTATATGTTGACTACCTGAATAAGGCCGACCTGGTGCAATACAAGGGCCCTAATATTGATATCTCCTTCTCTGTAAAAGGCCGCACGTGGATTAACAGCGATGGCCGCTCCAATATGCCGAGCGGCGAGGTTTTTAGTGCACCCATTGAAGATAGCGTTAACGGCAAGGTGTATTTTAGTTACCCAACTATTTACATGGGCAAAGATGTTGTGGGCATAACGCTTGAGGTGAAAGACGGTGAAGTGGTGAAGTGGGACGCGGAACAAGGAAAGGAAATACTGGATAAGGTTTTTGCCATTGATGGAGCCCGCAATTGGGGTGAAGTAGCGATAGGCACCAACTACAATATTCAACGTACTACGCGCAATATCCTGTTTGATGAAAAAATAGGGGGAAGCATTCACATGGCGGTGGGGCAATCCTATAAACAATGCGGTGGTAAAAACGAAAGCACCGTGCACTGGGATATGATTACTGATATGAAAAAAGGAGGACAAATAATTGTCGATGGAGTGAAGATATATGAGAATGGAGAGTTTCTCATTTAAATCATCAGTTCGAAACAGTTCGAAACAGCGAGTCTAAAAAGATGGCATATTGTCTATGCCCGCTCTCATTAAAGTGCCCATCGGCTTTTCGATACCCGGTGATAGGTACCGGTGAAGTGAAATAATCCAGTCCATCAAACAAATGTGGTATTTCCGGAACCTGCCGAAGTTTATTTTTATATATGTCAGGAATAGCGATCAACAAAAATTTTCCTGCTTCTTTTTCCGATAAAATACGAATGGAATCAACCAATTCGTCGGAATAAGGTTTTTCCCGGTATAGTTTTGAAACCTCCTCCTCATACGATTTGTATTTTGAAAATTGTAACTTGGCAAATCTGAACTTAAAGTGATTCGCAGCTATCCAAACGGCCGTTCCTATTGCAGTTTTTGAACAAAAATTATTAAACAGATTAGTTTCAACAGGGATACGACAATGATCTAAATTGAACTGGTATGTACTTTCAGCATTACCCAGATAAACTCCTTGCGGGCAAGCATATAATGCCCCTGCATTTACCGAATAAAATATGGGTTGATAAGGCAAAATCTGCCTTGGCCAGTTCATAACATCGTTGCCCAAGAAAAAATTTACTACTACGATGTCGGGCTTAAGCAGCGGGATGTATTTTTTTGCTATAGCAAGATATTGTGCAGGGTCAGCACCGCTGATTCCGGTATTGTAAACCACATATCCTTTTGTCAGTAAAATATCTGCGAAACTATTGGTTTTGTTAGCAGCTGTGTGTCCCCAGGTAAATGAGTCACCCAGAAGCAATACCCTCTTCTTTGAAGACCTTACCGGAATAAATTCTATGCTCCTGAAACCCTCTGAGTTTACAGGTCTATGACTATAATTGACGATCAGTGAGTCAACCAGGGATAGTTCCTTTGTCGATTCAATCCGCCGCAGCATTGCGGAAAAATCATTTTGAAATTCTGTTGAACGCACTTGGGCAAAATCACTATATAAAGTGTATATCTCCGATAATTCCTTATTGGGATCAAAAGGTTTGGATACAGTCCTGCCTGCAAGTTTTTGTGCCAGTAATGATTGGACCACCAGTCCGGATTCGGGGTCGACCTTAAATATCCCATCGCTGTCACTGTAGAAACCCTTTAAGTTTGTAAGCGAGTCAACCTGCTTAAACGATGAGCCATAGGAGATTATACCTGGTGTAATATGGAAAATGCCCCTTAGTGCCATTTCAGCAATAAGTAAAGCAACACATATGGATGCGAAAAGAAGAAAATATTTATTGCGCAAAGACTTAGTTTAAAAAATCTAAAATGGGCCGCATTAAACATAAAAATAAGGCTTTACAAAGTGGCTATTAATAAAAAAAACAGCCCCGTGATACGGGGCTGCAAGCAGTTAGGGGTGGGATAGTGTATTTGCGATAACCTAAACTCTTAACCTACTGCATCACTACTTTCGTAGTTTTTCTTTCTGTACCGGCAGTAACATCAAGCAGGTAAACCCCCTTTGCCATGTCCGGACGATTTATATCTTTTTCGAATTTGCCACTATAGTTGCTGAGCGAGCTGGCATATATTTCATTGCCCTGTAAGTCGGTTATACGAAGCTTTATGTCGGCAGGTTTCCCAACGTTAAAAGTCACATGAAACTGGCCATTATTAGGATTTGGCGATAAAGTAAGTTCGCTGATATTGGCCGGTACGTTGTCAACCGCTAACGGACCGGGTTGGTGAGTAGGGCCAGGTGCATTAGGGGCCTCATCTTTGGTAGCCAGTGCTTTCAGTATTTTTACCTTAATGTTCTTGTCCTGTATATCTAAAAGCGCTTGTATCACTTTTGCTCTTTCTTCGGCTGTCAGGTCTTCAGAAGAAATTTCAAGTTTGGTTTTTCCAATACTACTTTCCTCTCTTTCTACTATAATTATTTTCTTTTCCATTTTGTCTCCCTTCTTATTCATCTTCTTGTTAACCGTTTTTTCTATAACAACATTGTTACCCGGTGCTTCCGGCGCATCAATGCCCCTTTCTTTCATAAAAGCTTCCATTTCGGCTTTCGTGTCAAAGGTTTTATCAATCACTTCCTCTTTTCCGTTAACGTCTTTTACTAAATGAACCTTGTATTTATTTTGTGCCTGTGGCGCAGCTTTCTCTTGCGCAAAAACACCCTGGGTAGCCATGGTAAGTGCTGCCAGCAACATCATCATTGCTCCTGTACGTATTGTTTTCATAACTTTAGATTTAGGTGGTGATGAAATTTTACTTGACACAAAGTTGTATCATAAGCAAACGCTAACAGGTTAATGACAGGTTAAAGCAGGTTAATGAAAAGTTAAAATGAAAGTGAGCGTTTATAATGACGCTATTTTTGAAATCTCGGTTTATGAAGTCAAAACAAAGTATCGGAATTCTTATTGCGCTTATGAGTATTGCCCTTATGGGCGTTATCATTATCCAGTTTTTATGGATACGAAATGCTATTCAGTTAAAACAGGAGCAATTTGACCGCACTGTCAATTCTGCGCTGATCAGGGTATCAGCAGACCTTGAAAACAAGTACGGGGTCCATTTTATTACGGAAAAGCTACACTCCGATAGCAGCGCCAGAAAAGAAGTGATGAGGCAGGACCCCGGCCTATACCAGTTTATGATATCGGTAGACGAAAGCAAGCAAAGGGATGGGGAAGACATCAATCCGGATTTGACGGAGGAAAGTACAGTAGTTGTTTCGGATAATAGTGAGTGCCCCGTTGCTTTAAATTCAGAAAAAATGCGGACGGGTTATAGCAAAAACCACGGCAGAGTTTTGGCCATGGTTAACATTAACAATAATCAAAAGGAAGAAGTATTAGTTCAAAAAGCCAGGTGGATTGAACCTGTGCCGCCACCGGAAGTGCTTAACCCTGACACCGCTGCTGATTCCAAATCTCCAAAATCAGCACTGATAAATATAGTATCAGATGCTGCAGATGAGTGGGCGATGAGTAAGATGAGTGCAAAAGACATAAGCGATGTAATTGATTCGGCAAAGATCATTAGCTCTATAAAAAAAGAATTTGCCAAAGAGGGCCTACCGCAGGATTTTGTTTTTGCCACCTATTGCGTAGATGGCGACACCCTAATGATCAACAAGGCATCTACGGCCGGTCTTAAGGATTTCACCTATAAATCGCCCCTATTGGCTACGGATTTTATTGATGCTAAATCGCTATTGCTTTTAAATTTTCATAAACAGTACGAATACATTTTTCATTCGTTGGCTGGTATGTTGGTGCTTTCACTGTTCTTTACCATTGCCATTATTTCTGCCTTTGCTTATTCGCTGCATGTTATTTTTAAACAGAAAAGGCTTTCGGAAATTACGAATGACTTTATCAATAACATGACGCATGAATTGAAAACCCCGCTGGCCACTATTTCCCTAACTGCCGACACTTTGGGTCTTATAAGTACCGGTAATAATAATACCGGCATGGTAACCGAATATTCGGGCATGATAAAAAATGAAGTAAAAAAACTATCGCGCCATGTAGACCGGATACTTGAAGCAGCCGTTTTAGAAAAAAATGGAAATGGAGACGCCACTGAATTGATAAACCTGAATCAATTGGTAGAGGACGAAGTGAAGGTGTTTGCCGCACAGGTGCAACAACGCAAAGGCACATTGGAAAATGTTTTACCGGCTGAGAATATTTCAATACGGGCCAACCGCGACTTACTAAGGGGTACCATTTGCAACCTGCTTGACAATGCAGTAAAATATTCGAAGGAAATTCCTAAGATTAAAGTTACACTTAACCGGGTGGCCGGTAATATTTTACTGTGTGTTGAGGACAAAGGCATAGGCATAAGCAAAGCTGACCAGAAAATGATATTCGAAAAATTTTTCAGGGCGTCCACCGGCAACAGGCATGATGTTAAGGGTTTTGGTCTGGGCCTTAGCTTTGTAAAAACCGTGGTTGAAAATCTGCACGGCAAAATATGGGTGGAAAGCGAAGAGGGCAAAGGCAGTATGTTTTTTATTGAAATTCCCGCAACTACATAAGGCATGGAAGGGAAAAAAGTACGCATTTTATTAGTGGAAGACGACCTCAGTTTTGGACGGATATTGAAAGATTACCTGTCGCTTAACTTGTTTGATGTAGTGCATATGAAGGATGGGGTGGATGGCTGGAACACCTTCCGCAACCATCATTTCGATCTTTGCGTTTTGGACATTATGATGCCGAAACGCGATGGATACGAACTGGCAGCGCAGATAAGAAGGGAGAATAAAACGATTCCAATTTTCTTTCTTACTTCAAAGGGAAGAAAAGATGATATGCTTGCTGGTTATGAAACCGGAGCCGATGATTATATCATTAAGCCGGTAGATGCTGATATTCTGCTCCACAAAATAAAGGCGATACTAAAACGAACGGGCGATAACAGTGCTGTTCAAAATCATCAAATCGAATTTGTTTTAGGAAATTATAATTTCAACTTCAGTTCGCGCTGCCTTGCAATTAATGGTGAAAAACAAGTGCTATCTCCAAAAGAAGCGGAGCTATTGCATATGTTTTGTATTAATATGAATCAACTGGTTAAGCGCGAGGATATATTACGCAGCATATGGAAAGAGGTAAATTATTTTACCGGCAGAAGCATGGATGTATATGTTGCCAAGCTACGCAAGTACCTTCAGCAAGACGGGCAGGTTACCATTACCAAC
Organism: Bacteroidota bacterium; assembly: GCA_028288545.1. Classification (GTDB taxonomy): domain Bacteria; phylum Bacteroidota; class Bacteroidia; order Chitinophagales; family LD1; genus Bog-950. The sequence continues at coordinate 13,468 of JAQBNQ010000112.1, read as the reverse complement.
CTGCACAAAAGCGGTTACGTGATGGAAGTTAAACAGAATTAACCCTGGCAAACGCTCCTTCAAAACAAAATTCCATGTAAATGACTTATTTGTATATTTACAATCGGACTAACTAAATCTTTTATGAGCACAAAAAACACCTTTAGGGTTGTAGCTGTAATTGCTGCACTCTTCATTGTTGCATCTTCGTTTGCACAATCGAATTATGATGGAGATAACTTTATTTCATTTCTTGGCAAGGGAGCAGAAAGCCCTGAACTAAAGGATCTTAAAACCACCTATAAGCTTGAAATGGCTAACGAAACCCATTACCTGTCGAAAGATGGTGTGGAATTATTGCTGAAAGGCGGGTCTCTTAACGAGATCAACCTGTACAAAAACAGCAATATCTACGGCTCCTTTAAAGGCAACCTTCCAAAGGGTTTAACTTTTGGAATGGCTTCGGGAAGCGTTAAGGCCAAGTTGGGTAAACCAACCGTAGCCTATAACTCAGGGTATTGCGAGTTCGATCTTCCAAACTGCACTATTTCGTGTTGGTTTGAAGGTGGGGCTTTAGCGCAGGTAGCAATTTCAAGCAAATAAGAGATAAGTATCTTTCTGCTTAAACAGCTGTCCGTTAATATTTCAATACCCTGACTTCCGTTCTTCTGTTGGCCTGGTGTTGCTCAAGATTACAGCTGCTGACATCAGTTGGCTCACAATAGCAATTGTTGGTTAGCCTGCTTTCGCCATAGCCTACAGCAATAAATCGTTTTGCCTTAATACCCTTCTTCACCACATAGTCAATGGCAGATTTAGCCCTCCGTGCAGATAGCACCACGTTATAACGCGAACTTGAACGGCAATCGGTGTGCGAACTCAACTCGATCTCAAGAGTAGGATTTTCTTTCATCAAACGCACCAGGTTATCCAATTCCTTTGAGGCATCCTTTCTGATATTCCATTTGTTCAAATCATAATAAATATTTGGTATCACCCAGGTTTGTCCTACATGAAACTTGGTGCCCGGTATGTCAGTGCCCGGCATTAAGCCTGAAGTAAAAATTGCTTGCTCTTTGCCTTCATAGGTCAGAAGGTATTTGGTATTTAGTTTCAGGTCAATTCTTATTTCACCGTTTGCGTCAGGATTTACAGTGTTAGTTACGCCGGTTTTCGTATTGGATACGGTTACCGGAGAAGTAAATCCACTGCCGCTTATCGGAACATTTAAAGTGGCTTTTTGACCCGGAACAAAAATTTCCTTCGTTATAATTCCGCTTACACTAGTGCTGTTACTTGTAGAAAACTGTTCGTGCACCTCTGGATAATCAGGAGATGAAATATTGTAGGTGCCCGCCGGAACTTTCATTTCTGCAACGCCCGTGTTACCGGTTGAATAATTAGTAGGCTGACCGTTGTTCTCTCCCTGTACCGAAACAGTAATATCCTTCACCGGTTTTTTCGATTCAGCTTCTGATACTTTGACAGCAACTTTAAATACATCCGGCGTAAGTTCAATAACCAACCAACCGTTACTATTAGCCGATGTTACCTCTACTGTTTTACTCTTATAGCCCGGATTTGATGCTTCGATAGTGCAGGTTTTACTGCCGTCTATAATAAATTTACGCTCGCCGTTTAAGCCTGCAAGGGTATTAGCGGAGGTGGCTGCTTTACAATCCAAAGCAAGCGATGCAGCACCTATGGGTAGCAGTGTATTGGCATCAACAACCCTAACATTTACGGTATATTCAAGCTTCGATTCATCAAAAACAAAACGGTAAATGTCATCTGCTCCATCCCCACGAAATCCGGTACGGTTGGAGGCAAAAAAGCCGCTTTTGTTCGATGCATTAATTATAAACGAAAAATCATCCTTACTTGAATTTATGGGTGCCCCCAAATTTTCAGGCCTGGTCCATCTGCCGTCAACCATTTTTGTTCGGTAAATATCCAGGCCGCCAATGCCATTTGGCGTATTAGCCGAAAAATAAAGAGTGCCATCATCAGCGATAAATGGAAACTTCTCGTCGTATTGGGTATTTACATCGGTGCCCAGGTTTTTAGGGTCGCTCCATTTTCCGTTGGTATTTCTTGTAGAAACGTACAGGTCCGTTCCACCCTGCCCTCCCAGCCGGTCGCTGGCAAAGTAAAGCGTAGATCCATCTTTGCTTAAACTTGGTTGTGCATTGGAAAACTGCTCACCATTTAGCGCTAAAGGAACACCCGCCGAACCTGAATTTCCTGTAAGCACAGAGGAATATAATTTCATTACAGGTAACAGCTTTCCATTTTGGAGCGCTGTTTTTTTCTTTGCAAAACTACCGGCGGCAAAGATCAATTCGCTGTTAACCGGATTATAAGTGGCCGTACTTTTAAAGGAAACGCCCGGTGCCTTAAGTTTTATTTCTTTAACGGCTGAAGACGGAGTAGTGACATACTTGTCTCCTAAAATACCGCCCTTCACTTCGCCAAGTGGGTAGCCGGTACTAACGGGCGCCGAATAAATTCTGGCACCTTTACCCAAAGCCCATTTGTCGTAAACAGACTTATTGCCACTTCGGTTGCTTGTAAATAGCAATTGCGAGTCTTTGTAAAATATCGGGGCATATTCCGATTTAAAGGTGTTGATATCAAGTTCTGCAATTTTATACGCGCCATTATCTTTTGACAAATCCTGCATTTTGGCCTGCCCGTCAATGGCCTCCTTTACGCTTTTCGAGCCCGGCGAAGCGGCCAGGTATAACTGGTAATAATTCATAGCCGCAGTATAGTTTTTATCCTGCTTCAGCATTTCGGCGTAATAGTATTTGTTGATAGGATTGGCTTTGGAATTATCGGCTAAGCGGGCATACGTTTTTTCTGCATTGGCATGGTCGTTCAGCATTTTGTAGCACTCCGCCATTTTTTGAATAATGCGCAGGGAATCGTCATCTTCCGTAACCGCCAGGTTATATTGCGCAAGTGCCTTTTCAAATTTCAGTTTGGCAAATGCCTTATCGCCCTTGGTGGTGTGGGCGCTTTTTCTGACTTCAGCGGCCGGGGTTTTGGCAGCTGAATCAACTGCCAGAGGGTTTCCTGCAGAATAATTGGCCATTGCACACGAACACATGGCGACACAAAATGTGAGCGTTATAAAACGTGGGGTAAATAGCTTCATCAATAAAATTAAAGTTCTATTAAGGGTTTCCGTCAGGGTCAAATCTGCGCGAAATTATGCTTACAAGCCACCTCATTACCCCATTTTCGATTGTTAAATGTTCACTTTTAGGGGCAATCCGCTATTGGGCTGCAGTAAAAGCTCTTCCCAGTATTCGGCTGCCCTGCGTGTGTGGGGTATTACAATAGAGCCTCCGACCAGGTTTGCCACAGCAAAAACCTCATACATTTCAGCAGTGCTCACTTCCAGCTCATAACACTTGCCCAGGTGGTATTTTATGCAGTCGTCGCAGCGCAACACCATGGAGGCTATTAAGCCCAGCAATTCCTTTGTTTTAGAAGGCAACGCCCCATCTGCATAAGCCTGGTTATCAAGGCTCCAAAACCTTTTAAGTACTAAATTGTCTTTAGAAAGAATCACATCGTTCATCTTTGAACGGTAATCATTAAAATCTTTGATTTGGTTGCTCATACAATTTTAAAGTTTGCAATCCGTCAAATGTAGTAAATATGAACTTCGCAATCTGAACTGAACCTCCATAGCCCCAAAAGACGCTTAAGCGCACAGTATTTTATGCCTTCGGCAAAAATCTTTTCGCTAAAAAAACTTTTTACCTTTATCCAAAATCAAAAACGTACAGTACATGAAAAATTTATTGAAGCTTTTTATCGCATTAACAGTTGTTTCGTCGCTTAGTAGCTGTGGATATAACAGCATGGTTCAAAAGCGTGAGGCTGTAAATAAAGAATGGGCTAATGTTGAATCGGCTTACCAACGCCGGGCCGACCTGGTTCCTAACCTGGTTAACACGGTTAAGGGCGTGGCTAATTTTGAGTCAAGCACCCTGCAAAAGGTTGTAGAAGCAAGAGCCAACGCTACCAGTATTAAAATTGACCCGAAAGACCTGACCGATGAAAACATCGCCAAGTTCCAGGCGGCACAAAATGAGTTGAAGGGCTCCTTATCGCGCCTACTTGCCACGGTAGAAAACTATCCTGATTTAAAGGCCACCGAAAATTTCAGGGAGTTACAGGCACAGTTAGAAGGGACTGAAAACAGGATAAATACCGAGCGGAACCGCTTCAACGAATCGGTGAACGATTATAACGCATATATCCAGGGATTTCCGCAAATGATATTTGCAAAGTCGTTTGGATTTACGCCAAAGGGTTACTTTAAAGCAGATGCCGGGGCAGACAAAGCACCGGAGGTTAAATTCTAACAAGCCATGATTTTTGAAAAACACTTTTTTACGGATGTGCAGAAAAAGGCCATCGTTTCGGCAATCACAGATGCCGAAGCAATGACCTCGGGTGAAATTCGTGTTCACATAGAAGCAAAGTGCAAAATTGATGTGCTTAAACGTGCTACCGAAGTGTTCTACCATTTAAAAATGGATAAAACTACCCAGGCCAACGGGGTGCTTATTTATATTGCCCACGATGATAAAAAGTTTGCCATTTTAGGTGACAAAGGCATCAACGCCGTAATACCTGCCAATTTTTGGGAGGGCACCAAAGAAGTAATGCGTGAGCATTTTAAGCGGGGTGAGTTTTATGAAGGAACGGTTTTTGCCATTAGCGAAACCGGTTCGCACCTTAAACAGTATTTCCCTCATTTAAGAGATCAACAAAATGAATTGCCAAATGAGATCAGTGAGGGATAGAGGACAGTTTACGGTTTACGGTTTACGGTTTACGAAGTTGTTGCTATGCTTCATTCTGTTGATTGGACCGGGTATTTTTTCGAACGCTCAAAATCCGGCAATACCCGAAAGACCGAGGCCGCCAAGGTTGGTAAATGATTTTGCGGGGATGCTTTCATCCGGCGAAAATCAACAGCTTGAAAACAAACTCAAGGCTTTTAACGACTCCACCTCAACTCAAATTGCCATTGTAATCATCAATTCCCTGGATGGAATGGAGAAGGGGCAATATGCTACTGAACTGGCCGAAAAAAGGGGTGTAGGAGATAAAAAGACAGACAACGGTGTTCTGCTACTCATATCAAAAGGCGACAGGCAGATGTTTATTGCAACCGGCCGGGGTGTGGAGGAGTTTTTACCAGACGCTGTTTGCGAACGTATTTTTCAGGAGGTGATAAAGCCGGCTTTTAAGGCGGCTAAATATTACCAGGGCCTGGATGCTGCCACTGATGAAATGATGCAACGGCTGAGAGGCACCTTTGTAAATGAAAACCAGGGACGCCACAAAAAGGGCCCCATTCCTTTTACGTTTATCATTTTTGCCATCTTCATTATCATCGTAATCATCTCAAGTTTTTTCAGAAATAATGGAGGTGGTGGAAATACAATTAGCAGTGGTGGATGGATCGCCGGTGCGTTGTTAGGAAGTGCTTTGGGCGGCGGTGGTGGAGGTGGTGGAGGTTCCAGCGATAGTGGCTTTGGGGGATTTGGCGGGGGAAGTTTTGGTGGTGGCGGCGCAGGTGGCTCGTGGTAATGGTAATACAGATAGAACACTGATCTATTATGATCTATAGATATCATGCCTTTGCCATTTTGAATTATCATAATTCCAATCATAATTATCATAACTAATCAGCGTTCCATTAATTATGGATCAGAATCTTAAATATAAATCGCATCCCTGGCATGGGATTGAACCGGGTGATAAAACACCGGAGATACTTACCGCATTTATTGAAATAGTACCCACCGATACGGTAAAATACGAGATTGATAAAAAGAGCGGCTGGCTTAAGGTGGACCGGCCCCAGTTGTTTAGCAACATTGTACCAGCGCTTTATGGTTTTATACCACAAACACTTTGCGATATAGAAGTAGGTAAGTTTTGCATGGAAAAAACGGGCAGGAAGAATATAATCGGCGACCAGGACCCCATGGATATTTTAGTGCTGGAAGAAAAGAGTATTCAAAACGGGGGCATATTAGTACAGGCCATACCTATTGGCGGTTTTAGAATGATTGATGGCGACCAGGCAGATGATAAGATAATTGCAGTGATGAAAGGCGATGCCATTTATGGAAACTACCACGACATTAGTGAGCTAAACGAATCTATCATTAACCGCTTGCGGCATTATTTTTTGACTTATAAAGATATGCCGGGTACTAATGAAAAACGGCAGGTAGAAATATCTGCGGTCTATGGCAGGGAGGAAGCCTATGAAGTAATACGAAGGAGTTTGACAGATTATAAAAACCGTTTTTACGGTGTATGAGAAAGTTAGTTAGCGCGTTATTTTTTTTACTTGTTATAGCCATTGCAGCATTTTTTTACAACAGGTACCGCATTGCGCCCAAAATAGATTTTGCCGCTGTAACACTTACCAACCTTGAGGGCAAACCGGTAGCCATAGACGACTTTAAAGACAAAAAACGCTTCATCAATTTTTTTGCCACCTGGTGCGGCCCCTGCATGAACGAAATGCCCGCAATGGATAAAGCCGCCTCTGATCTGAAAAATGAGGACTTTGTATTTATCTGCATCTCCGATGAACCCATAGAGCGTCTGATGCCTTTGCACGAGAGAGTACCCTCATTAGTCATCCTGCATTCAAATAAAAAATTTAAGGAGATTGGAATTTTCTCCTTCCCCACCAGTTACGTTTTAGACAGCAAAGGCGATATATGCTTTAAAAAATATGGTGAAATGGATTTTGAAGGTCCCGGCACAATTAAAGAAATAAAACTGGCCGGCAAATAATGCCTTTAGGATATATATATCCCTCTAAAAGTGATATACACAAATAGCCATGCTATGCCCAGCAAAACAGCAAAGGCAATGTTAGGTGCCTGAAAAGATTTAAACCTGGTTACATCGGTTTTTAAAACGTCAATAAAGGAGATTGCGTACCATGCCAGTAAAAGTGCCGCTCCTATTACACTCATGTAAACAATATGTACAGGTATATTTACATGGCGGGGCAGTTGTGGATGAGTTAGAGTTGTAAGGCTTGTTGCAAAGGCTCCTACCGCAAAAGGCACAATAGCGGTTTCAAAAAAATACTTCCTTCTGCGGGGCAGCTTATTTACTTTAGAAAAAGAATAGGCGAACAACAAAAAAGGCCGGGCATAATTAACAGATAGGTACAAAAACAAAAGCGCAAAAGGTATATCCAACAGGTAAATGAAAATTACCGGCAGTTTCCACCACGAGAAAACTACTGAAAGGCCATGGTAATAATCACTTTTATAATTGTAGGTGCCTAAAATTGCAATAACACCCTGCGAAAGGAAAATGCCGGTGCCAATAATAAAGCACCATATCAAAAAAACATTTAGCAACGACTTAGCGTCTTTAACCTTCTTATAAATATACAGGCAAAACAAACCAAGCATTAGCGAAAAAACAGGTCCTGCCGAATACACCAATGCAACACTTGTTTTGTTCCATACGTGGTTATTTAAAATAAATTTTACACCGAAGTAATAGACAAAGGCATCGAACTTACAGGCACGGCCCACAAAGCCGGTAACAAACCAAAACAGGTAGGTAAATATGATGTAGGCCAGTGTAAAGCATATTGCCGAGTTCAACACTCTAAACAACTTGCTATACCACTGCTCGGTAGTTCTACTTTGATCCAATTGAGCTTTAGATTTAAATCAGCAGCACAAAAATATAATTCCCTGTCAGAAAACCGACTTACCGGGGCGGTACTTTGCTTTTTCTAAAATTGTTTTGGCATCATACTTAAGCACCAGGTCGCGCATCGGAACTTTGTTACCGGTTTTTGCCATAAACTGCCGCACCACCTGCAAGCCTATCCAACTACCAATGTTTCCGGGTGCCTCTGGCGGCATTCCGGGTGTTGACGGACCTTCGTCAAGGTAGCGCTTCTGGTCCATATAATTGTCCTTATACAATAAGTCCTTTTCGTTCAAAAATTTCCATATCTCATATTCATTGGCCTCGCACCATTTTGTTTGTTTTTGGGTGAAGCCCACTATCATACTATCGGGGGCGCTGGGCAGTACATAATCCAAAAAATACATCTTCTTGCCTTTCTCTACCATTGCTTCAATAAGCGTTGTACCATGCGATAACTCCTGTTCGCCAAAGTAAAAATTGTACAATACCTCCATTGCGTTGCGGTCAATATACTCCCGCCGCATTTTATGTTGCACATACTGAAAAATACCTGCGCTATCATAGTCGGGGTTTCGGGGGCCAAAATAGAGGTCCAGCCCTATTCCAAGCACGTCTTTATCGTCGGTAAAAGCACCTAAAGAAAATGTAGAGTTTATAGTAACCACCTTTGGTACTTTGGCCTCGGGAAAATAATATTTGAAGTACTTAAGCGATTTGGTCAACTCCTGTTCAACATCCTTTATATCATTAAAGTGGTAATTGATGGAATCCTGTATCCGCCTGATGTATTCGTCCGACACAAATTTCAGGACAGCCTGCTGGCCGATATTGGTTGTATCGCCCACCGGCCGGGGGCCAATTACAAACTGGCCGACATAAAAATTATAAAATGAGCCATACTTTGAACGCATAAAGGCTTCATGCTGGGCAAAATCGGTATTGTTGAATGCAAAGAAATCCTGGTCAAAGCGCATTACCTGCAGGTCTACTTTAATGGCGGATACATCTTTTTCTCTATTTTCGCTCCTGTTACAGCCATTGCAGCCGTTAAGCAGCAAAACAATAATTACCACAGGAAAAAGTCTAAGTATTTTCATAAAACCTGTAAAAGTTTAAGCGCTAAGATGCAAAAATTGGAATGTAACGGCAGCACAAATAGTGTTGCAGAATATTGAACGTAAAAAACTTGCGGGCATTGCCCCTTGTCATAAAAATGAAGATAGCCCTCGCCCAACTTAATTACCACGTTGGAAATTTTTCAGCTAACACGTCCAAAATAATTAGCGCCATAAAGGAAGCTGAATCCAAAGCAGCCGACCTGGTTGTTTTTAGCGAGTTATGCGTAAGCGGCTACCCGCCAAGAGATTTCCTGGAATTTGATGATTTCATTAATCAATGTGCGGATGCTATAAAGGAAATTGCTAAATACACCAGCAAGATTGCAGTATTGGTTGGTTGCCCGCGTAAAAATCCAAACCCCGATGGGAAGGACCTTTACAACGCTGTATTTTTTATTTACGAGGGCGAAGTAAAACAAGTAATTGACAAAACACTTTTGCCCAATTACGATGTATTTGACGAATACCGCTATTTCGAGCCTGGCAAATCGTTTGAGCCCATTCTGTTTAAAGGGAAAAAACTGGCAGTGACTATTTGTGAAGATGTTTGGAACGTTGGTAATGATAACCCGCTCTACACCATTTGCCCGCTTGATGAAATGGTAAAACAATCTCCCGACCTTATCATCAATCTTTCAGCTTCGCCATTTAACTATACTCATAATGAAGAACGACTAAAAGTGCTTAAGGCCAATGTTCTTAAATACAACATTCCGGCTATTTACGTAAACCAGGTGGGCGCCCAAACTGAACTGATTTTTGATGGCGGAAGTATTGTGATGAGCAAAAGCGGAGAACTGCTAATGCAGTTGCCTTTTTTTGAGGAAGCCATAGAGACGGTGGATTTCGAATTTCGAATTTCGGATTTAAATTCCAAATCAGAAATCCCCAATCAGAAATCTGAAATTGCCTTCATTCACGATGCTTTGGTAATTGGCATTAAAGACTACTTTGCCAAACTGGGTTTCAAAAAAGCCATTTTGGGCTTAAGCGGGGGTATAGATTCGGCAGTGGTGCTGTGCCTTGCTGTTGAAGCGCTGGGTAAGGAAAACGTAATGTCGTTGCTGTTGCCTTCAGGCTTTTCTACCGGGCATTCCCTGGATGATGCAAAGCACTTGTCGAAAAACCTAAATACAGCTTACGAGTTGGTGGGAATAGAAGAGAATTTTCAGGCCTTCCTTCATACCCTCAAACCATTTTTTAAGGACCTTCCTTTCAACGTAGCCGAAGAAAACCTCCAGGCCCGGGTAAGGGGCGTTTTGCTGATGGCCTTTAGCAATAAATTTGGCTACATACTGCTAAACACAACCAACAAGAGTGAGGCTGCCGTTGGTTATGGCACCTTGTACGGCGATATGTGTGGAGGCCTTTCGGTAATTGGCGATGTGTACAAAACACAGGTGTACGAACTGGCAAATTATATCAACCGGAATGGCGAGGTGATACCCCAAAACATCATTACCAAAGCCCCTTCGGCCGAACTTCGCGAAAATCAAAAAGACTCAGATTCTCTTCCCGAATACGACGTATTAGACAAGCTATTATTCCAATACATCGAAAAGCGTAAAGGACCGAAAGAACTGGTTGAGTTGGGTTTTGAAAAAAATCTTGTAGACCGGGTACTTAAACTGGTAAATGGCAGTGAGTGGAAACGTTTTCAGGCTCCTCCTGTTCTACGGGTTTCTCCCAAAGCATTTGGCGTGGGCAGAAGAATGCCCATTGAAGGCAAATACCTGGGCTGATCTTTTGGCGGAGCAGTTCAGTTGATTGCGCCAAAATTGATTTCGGAAAATGCACAATATATTTTTGTTGATGATTGCAGAGAAAGTGTAAGAAGTTTTTCTCTACTTTGCGCATTATTGAAAAACCCTTAGAAACTACCCCAAAGCATGGCTTTGTTTAATTTTTTAACTCAGGAAATTGCCATAGATCTCGGCACCGCTAATACCCTCATTATTCATAACGATAAAGTTGTTGTTGACCAACCTTCTATAGTTGCCATTGACCGCAGAACCGATAAGGTTATTGCCGTTGGACAGAAGGCCATGCAAATGCATGAAAAGACACACGCTAATATCAAAACCGTAAGGCCCCTAAAAGACGGCGTTATCGCGGATTTTCGTGCGGCCGAAAGCATGATACGCGAAATGATCAACATGATCTATGGTGTAAAAAAGCCGATGTTCCCGCCAAGGTACAGGATGGTTATTTGTATTCCCTCGGGCATTACAGAAGTTGAAAAACGTGCTGTAAAAGACTCTGCCGAACAGGCCGGAGGCCAGGAAGTAAAAATGATACATGAACCCATGGCCGCTGCAATCGGAATTGGAATTGATGTTGAAGAACCGAACGGAAACATGATCATTGATATTGGTGGCGGTACTACCGAAATTGCTGTAATAGCGCTTTCAGGTATTGTGTGCGACCAGTCAATACGCGTAGCCGGTGATGAATTTACTTTAGATATTGTTGATTACATGCGCAGGCAACATAATATGCTGATTGGTGAAAGAACCGCTGAGATGATAAAGATCAACGTTGGCTCTGCGCTTACTGATATCGATGTTCCGCCAGATGATTATCCTGTTAACGGACGCGATCTGATGACCGGCATTCCAAAACAGATCATTGTATCCTATTCGGAGATTGCACATGCTATCGACAAATCCATTTCCAAAATTGAAGAAGCTATCCTGAAGGCACTTGAAACTACCCCGCCTGAATTGGCCGCGGATATTTTCAAGACCGGTTTGTACCTTACCGGTGGCGGCGCTTTGCTAAGAGGCCTTGACAAACGTATCGGGCAAAAAACAAAGCTGCCGGTTCATGTTGCCGAAGATCCACTTCGCGCTGTTGTAAGAGGCACAGGAATTGCTCTTAAAAATATAGACCGCTTTACATTCCTGATGGATGATTGATTTATTTGCGTTCCGGAATCTACCGGTCGCTAATTGACATTATGTATAATCTATTCCGCTTTTTTGTTCGCTATCATCTTTTTATTCTCTTCCTGACCCTTGAAGTTTTTTGCTTTCTGCTTATTTTTCGGACCAAGCATTATAACCAGGTAGCTTACATTGGCATTGCCAATTCGGCCAATGGAAAATTATACAGCACTGTGCGCAGCATAACGGATTATTTATACCTGCGCAGGATCAGCGATAGCCTCGTTACAGAAAATGCAAGCTTACGTGCAAGACTGTCTGAATCAAAAATTGACAACCACGTTGATTCGCTCCGGGTTTTAGATACTGCCGGGCGCTACACTCAACATTTCACATATATCACTGCCAGGGTTATTCGAAATTCTGTTAATCAATCATCCAACCTTATTTTTCTTGACAGGGGCAAACTGCATGGCCTTACCAAGCAAATGGGCGTGGTAAATGCCAATGGCATTGTTGGCCAGGTAATAAGCATTACCGATAATTATGCAGCGGTGATGAGCGTATTAAGCAAGGACTTTAAGGTGAGTGCCAAACTTAAAAAAAGTGAGTACTTCGGTAACATGCATTGGGACGGCGTAAACACAACGTCTGCTACCATGGAAGAAATACCTAAACACGTGCCGGTAAAAGTTGGCGATACTGTGGTAACAAGTGGTTTTTCTGAATTGTTTCCCCGCAATATTATGATTGGCAAGGTGCGTAAGGTGAATATTCAGCCCGACAAAAACTTCCTGGATATTTCCGTAGACCTCTCAACCGATTTTGGAAATTTAAATTATGTGTACGTAGTTAAGAATCTGAAACGCAATGAAATTCAAACTTTAGATAGCCTCGTTGTAAAAGAATGATCAGTCAAATTCCAATTAATCTCTTCCGGTTTCTGTTATTGCTAATGGCACAGGTGCTTATTTTTAGCAATGCCAAATTCAGTTCGTTCATCAATCCTTACATTTTCCCACTCTTCATTTTATTGTTACCCTTCGAAACACCGCGCTGGTTAATGATGCTCATAGGTTTTTTTGCGGGACTTACGCTTGACATCGCTGTAGGCTCAGCCGGAATGCATTCGGCTGCCTGCGTTCTTATCGGCTACCTGCGCCCATTTCTTATTACGGTTATTACACCTAAAGGCACAGAGTTTGAAATAAGTCCTAACGTTTATGCGCAGGGGCCGACCTGGTTTGCAGTTTATCTTGGCGTTACCATGTTAGTGTACCTTACTTTTTATTTTTTGATTGAAGCTGCAACCTTCCTTAATTTCTTTTTGTTGCTGCTAAAGATCGTTACCAGTACCATAGTTTCAGTGTTTTTTATGTTCATTTTTCTTTACCTTTTTTCTTCACGGAAAAAAAGAAGATTTGTTTAAGCATGAACTTTTAAATACACTATTGGTTAAAGCAATTGCAGTATTTTAGAAACAATAATCATCCCCACAAAGGAGGAATGTATAAGTGAATAAGGACCTTTTTAAAAACCGCTATCAAATTATCCAATTCATCATCATCGCGTTTTCGGTGGTGTTTGTGTTGCGCTTGTTTTATGTGCAGGTAATAGACCGCAAGTATGTTTCCATGGCAAAAAATAATGCCATAAAAGAAATTGATGTTTACCCAACCCGGGGTTCTGTTTTTGACAGCAAGGGTGAGTTGGTAGTTTACAACGAAGCCATTTATGACCTCATGATAATTC
>JAQBNQ010000108.1 GCA_028288545.1 Bacteroidota bacterium | reverse complement strand
ATGGGGGTAAAGGAAAGATAGCCAATGGCGGCGGCGGCGGTAACAAGCAGAACTACGGCGGTGGCGGCGGCGGCGGCTTTACAGATGGAGGAGTTGGAGGAAATGACCTTACCCCTTGGTGTTCTATTGGTAGCGATCTTGCGGTAGGTGGATTATCCCTGGGTACATATATAGCTGCCCAGAATAGACTTTTTCTAGGTGGCGGCGGAGGCTCCGGTGACTACAACAACGGAGTAGGAAGTAACGGAGCCAATGGCGGTGGACTTGTAATTGTTCAGGCTGCAACCCTTAATGGTAATGGAAAATCAATTCGCGCTAATGGCGCGGATGAAACAATTGTGGGCGGTATGGGTTTTGATGCTGATGGAGTTGGTGGTGGTGGTGGTGGTGGCCTGGTATACGTGGATGTTCCTGTTTACATGAGTCCGGTAAACCTGGAAGCAAATGGAGGACATGGCGGCGATAACCAACCGATAGGCAATGAAGCCGGCACAGGCGGCGGCGGCGGAAGCGGATCTGTTTTAACCGCCCAGGGTGCTTTTCCGGGCTTTATTACCGTCAATATAAATCCCGGCAGAGCGGGCATTTTAACTGCTCCTGGTTTTCCCGATGATGGAACTACTTACAATGCAACGCCCGGAGGAACCAATATTATTGGTCCGATTACCGGTTTGGCATTGGTTACCGATACTCCCGGAAGTTGTCCCATAGGTGGCATCATTAACTCATATACCGGTGTTACAAATATTCAACCCGGATGTCGTACAATACTTACTGTTGCTGATGCGACAAATTTTCACGTAGGCGACAAAGTATTGATCATACAAATGAAAGGTGCCGATATTGATTTAAGCAACACTTCAACCTTTGGCAATATAACCGCACTTAATAGTGCGGGAGCCAATGAGTTTTCAAGAGTTGCGTCTATATCTGGTTCTCAAATAACGCTTATCGGAAGCCTTACAAATACATATAGCGTAACAGGTTTAGTTCAACTGATTATGGTGCCTGAGTATACCAATGCAACGGTGACCAGCACAATCCTGGCTCAACCCTGGAACGGAACCACAGGAGGTGTGATATCCTTCTTTGTTTCAAACACCCTAACAATGTTAGCGGATGTTGATGCCTCTGGTGTTGGTTTTAGAGGTGGGAACATTTCTAAAAATCCAGATGGAAGTTGTGGAAGCGGTTCACATGATTATTTCTACGATGTAAATCAGCCGGGAACATCATGGCTCACTGGTGGCGCCGAAAAGGGTGAAGGTATAGCTATCATCAGTTCAACACTGGATGCAGGTAAAGGAAAACTTGCCAATGGTGGCGGTGGTGGTAACAAACATAATTACGGAGGCGCAGGCGGTAGTAATTACACAGCCGGCGGCCTGGGCGGAAATGATTTAAGCTCATACTGTGCTAAAGGGACGGATTTAGCTATTGGTGGTCTATCACTTGCCTCTTTCGTTCCATCGCAAAGATTGTTCTTAGGTGGGGGTGGCGGATGTGGAGATTATAATAACGGCGTTGGTAGCGACGGAGCCAATGGCGGTGGAATTGTAATTGTTCACGCAGCAAACCTGGTGGGCAACTCCAATACAATCAGGGCTAATGGAGCAGATGAAACTGTTGTTGGTACTGGTGTAGATGCCTTTGGCATCGGTTCTGATGGTGTTGGTGGTGGCGGAGGCGGTGGATTGGTTTACCTGGATGTGCCAAGCTATACGGGCGCTGTTTCAGTGGAAGCAAATGGAGGTCACGGGGGCGACAATGTTCCTATTGGTTGGGAAGCAGGTACCGGAGGTGGCGGTGGCACCGGTGCAGCTTTAACTGCGCAGGCTGGTTTCCCCGGCTCAGTTACTCTAACAACTAATCCCGGCAGAGCGGGGATTTTGACCGCACCTGGCAATGATCAATTTGGTAACCCACGCTTAGATGACGGTACGACTTATGACGCAACACCCGGCGACCCTAATATGTCTCCACCGGTTACAAGTTTATCATTGATTGAAGATACAACCGCTATCTGCCCTTGTAACGATACTGCTAAAATGACGATAATAAGCAGCAAGGGAGCGACAAATGATACTTTCTGTTTTGGAGATACAATTTACCTGCACTGGAGTGGTGGACCATGGGGTCGTTTTATTGTTGACGACACAGATGTTGGCGGTATTTTCCCAATTCCGTTGGGTGGCGAAAGAGTAGATACAGCTTACCTTAATGGTGATGGAACGATTGGCCGGCACCATGTTTGCCTGGTTGTTTACTCGGAAAATCCGGATTCGGTAGCGGCAGGAACATATTGCACTGATACCGTTTGTCTTGACCCTGTTGTTTTAAATTGCAATTCTACTTGCCAATCGTTACAAGGCCAGGCGGTACTAGTAAAGAATCACATAGGCGATGCGGAATACGAGTTCTATAATAATGGCTCTATTGAACCGGCCTTTGTAAACTGGCTGGTAGATGGAACACAAGTATCACAAACAACAGGCTACGGACACTTTGACTACACCTTTACAACGGGTGGCGAACATGTGGTTTGTATGCAGGCTGCATTTATCCTTACCGATAGTTTAGGCAATAACATCTGCTGCTACCAGGTTGCTTGTGATTCAACCAACATTGACTCCTGCGATTTCTGGAGATCCAGTGATGCAGTTACTTATGCTATCAGTCCAACTGATTTCCATACCGTTACCTTTACTTACACCGGTAGCACCAATCACCTTACCCTTGTATGGAATTTTGGCGATGGATCATCGGATGTAAACGGTGGCGAACCAATAACTCACCGCTTTAATACAGGTACCTACACCGTGTGCACTTACGAAATATGGAGTATGGGTGATACCACAGTAATACCTGATAGTGCCGGTGTTTGCTGCTGCGTTGATACTATTTGCCTGAAGGTGACTATTGATCCTTGCGTGGTTACTGACTTCAATATCTCTCTTATTGCACAGGATCCTACTGCTGCAGTGTTTGAAGTAACACCTACACCAGCTACAGGCGTAATTGTTTCAAGCGTTGACTTTACCTTAGATGGAACGCCTGTTCAATCGGGACCAAGTGAGTTTTATACTTACGTTACTCCAAGTGGTGGTAACCATGTGCTTTGTGCTACTATAAATTACACCATCAGCTTTGAAGACGGAGAAAAGGCAGGATGCATAACAACTGTTTGCGACACCTTTAACCTGGATAGCACACAGGCAGTACTTGGATTGCTCAAGTTCTATCCAAATCCTACCAGGGATAACTTAACGGTTGTTATCAATGCTTCAAACAACGACAAGTTTGCAAGAGTAGAATTACAGGATAACATGGGTCGTGCATTACGGACCAGCAAGTTCGAAAACCTTACACAGGGTATCCAACAAATGTATGTTAGCCTCAGTGATCTTGCACCGGGATTATACGCCATGAAAGTTACTGTTGGAGAGAATACGAAAACAGTAAAAGTGGTTAAGGAGTAAACTAACGGCAATTAAGTCAGCAAAACAAAGGCGCAGGTTGGAAATCCAATCTGCGCCTTTTTAGTTTTAGCATTATAAAAAAAGAGTTTAACCAAGACCCGGCATATCCGGCATCATGCCCTTGGTGGCACCCAGCATTTCGCTTTGCATTACATTATCGGCTTTTTCTAAAGCTTCGTTTACAGCCGTTTTCAGTTTGCCCTCTAAAGTAACAAGGTCATCTGTTTTAAGAATGGTAATATTTTTGATTTTGCGGTTACCGGTAGCTGTAACTTTTACATAATCATTGTCTGCTTGCAACTCAATCGAATCTAAGCGCTTTTTGGTGTCCTCCATGCGCTGCTTAATCTCCATCAACTGTTTCATCTGATCTAAAAATGCCATAGTATTTTATTTTTTACGATAAATAGAACGCTGATCTATTATGATTGTTATGATAAATTATGATCTTAAAACAAGACTCAATTTCCCAATTGGATTTCCATTCGCTAATCCGCTAATTGCCTACATTCGCTAATTGTCATGATTTCATATTGTCAAACTGCAAGGGATATCCGTAATCGCCCTGGCGTAAAAAAGCCATTACCTCCTGCAGGTCGTCAATCTTTTTTCCACTCACACGAATAATATTATCCATTTGCGAAGCCTGTACTTTTAAGCCGGTATCCTTAATAGCCTTGGCTATTTTTTTCATGGATTCCTTTTCCAAACCATTCTTCAGTTTAACGTCCTTCTTAACCATGGCGCCTGAATTATAATGCTCCTTACTTACATCATAACTGCGCGGGTCAATTCCCTGTTTTGAACCACGGGCAATAATGATATCCAATATTGTATTTATACGCATCTCATTTTCGGTGGTTATCAAAATTGTGAGATCCTTTTTGTTAAAGTCAATCTCCGTTTTTGAACCATGAAAATCATAGCGGTTCACAATTTCTTTTTTGGCCACATTGATCGCATTCTCTACGGTTTGCGGATCAACTTTACTTACAACGTCAACACTTGGCATGACTAACTATTTAACCTGGTTTTTAAAAAATGTATTTCCCTGCTCGTTTATTTCGTTCACATATTCCTTACCGTCTTTGGTAAATACAATGTAGCCCGTTTTTTCGCCCAAATAAAAATTTCCCGAAACAAACTCGCGCCCGTTGATCTGCCACATGGCATTCCCCGCCTGGGGAGCGCCCGTTTTTTTTGCGGGTGTATTTTCAAAAAACGAATTAAAAAGCTGAACGTTCCTGCCATCAATGGATAAGCTGCCCCCCTTGCCTGTCATAAAAACAACATCCACGGCATTGGTCGAATCGTGCATGGTAATAAAATACTTTAATGGCAGTTGCTGTGTTTTTGCCTGGGCAGAAACAGATAGTGTTGCAAGGGCAAAAAATAAAATGCAGACGTATTTCATTTTCCAAATTTAAAATCTTTTTCGCACGGAGAGAAAGACAGAGAATACAATAAAGATGGCAAAACGAGATCTGAAAATATTCTGTGTTTATTTTCTGTCAAATTATGGGTGCGTAGACTTCCTTTTTTTACGATTTGACTTGTGTTCCCAGTGATTTACACTGTTTTTTACGGTAAAGCCCCGGCCAAATTTTTCAGTGTCTGACCTCTTTAAAATAGGCGAATACCAGAATTCCGATATGCACCGGTCCTTAGTTACATCAACGGTAACATAGCCATGGTCTCTAAAATGATCCCAAAGATGATGGGGGTTTAAATGGCGGCTCATGTTCTCAATTAAAGGCAATACAAAGTGGGGGATGCCCTTCTTTTCTGCCATACCACCGCGACTAATACTGGAACCTAAAACCTCAACCCCTACCGCACCTTTACCAGTGTGCTTATTATAAACAGATTTATCCTTTGGCTCAGAGGTCAGGTCAATTACAAACGACATATGCATATCGCCGCTAAGCACTACAAAGTTGTTGATGTGATTGCTATCTATAAAATGATATAAGCGGTTCCGATCGTCGTTGTGTCCATCCCATCCTTTGGGGTCAAAATAAATTCCGTTACCGGGCAGGTGCAAAAATTTTGGTGCGCCATCGCTGCGCCAGCTGCCCATCATTTCCTGATTGCCAATTAAGTGCCAGGTTGCTTTTGAAGTAAGTAACTCGTTCTTAAACCACTTATCCTGCACATTACCTAAAATACTGTTCTTACCGGTTTCGTAATCCTCCTTGTCGCGAAACATATACATGTCAATCATGTTCAAATCGGCAAGGCCACCAAAATGGAACGTGCGGTAAATTCTTTCGGGATGAGAGGTGTCAGGCATCCTGATAGGCAGGTATTCGTAAAAAGCCTGTATTCCTTCAATGCCCTTTTCGCGGTGCTTGTAATGGGTGTCGTGGTTATCCCATTCGGCAATCCATGTTTTATTTTGGCGGGCTGCACGTAGGTCAGGGTCCAATAAATAATATTTGTGTCGCTCGCGCCAACTGCTAAGATCAAAAGGTTCTTCCGGGTACGGCACAGGTACTCTTAACTTTTCATGGCGGTCAACAAAATCGTAAATGTAATCGCCCACATGTACTACAAAATCAATGTCATCGCGCTCCGAAATTCTGCGATATGCATTAAAGTAACCAGACCAGACACTGGAGCATGAAACCAGGGCCAGCTTAAAATGTTTTGCACCTTCGCCCGGCAATGTTTGCGCTTTCCCCACTTGCGAAACTTTGCCTTCCCTGGTACTGAAGCGATAAAAATAATGATGGTCGGCCTGTAAACCTGTTACATCTACTTTAGTAGTAAAATCATGAACAACCG
Source organism: Bacteroidota bacterium (assembly GCA_028288545.1). Lineage (GTDB taxonomy): Bacteria > Bacteroidota > Bacteroidia > Chitinophagales > LD1 > Bog-950. Next base: position 2,266 of record JAQBNQ010000108.1, on the reverse strand, counting down.
AGCAAACAGTTTCTCCGCTGTTGATGAGTTTAGTAAAACTACTGTCTTCCGCCATTTGCCATTTTAACTGCACTTCCTTAATAACCGAATCGCTTACATAAACTTTGGTCCATATAATAATTCGGTCCTGCAATGGGTCGCCGCTGGCAACGCTATAGTAGAAGGGAGCAAAAACGGTGTCCGGATAAATGTTATCGGGAAATTGTTGTTGGGCGTTGGACGAAAAGGCCGAAAGCATTAAAATTGAAAGAAGAAAATGGCTGAGGAGTCTTTTCACGAATGCATATTTCGGGATAAATTGTGAAATAGCATTGACATAAACTAAAACGCCCTGACTTAGATAAGCAGGGGCGTTTTAAAATTGCCAGAGACAACTATTTCTTAGCGATAAAATCCTTGTAGTTAGCAACCATGGCCGTAGGCTTGGCAACCACCTGTTTTATTTCAATTTTCTTTTCTGGAGTTATCATAGCAGCCGGCGTTGTGTGTTGAACAGCAATTAGCGGCGCAATAGTTAAACCAACTAATGATGAAAGTTTGATAAGGATGTTCATTGAAGGACCTGAAGTATCTTTGAAAGGATCACCTACAGTATCGCCTACTACAGCTGCCTTGTGCGGTTCAGATTTTTTGTAGTAGGTCTGTCCGTCAATTTCAACACCTTTTTCAAAACTCTTCTTTGCATTGTCCCATGCACCACCGGCGTTGTTCTGGAAGATAGCCCAAAGTACACCCGATACTGTTACACCGGCCATGTAAGCACCCAGAGCTTCAGCGCCCATTGCAAGACCCACAGCTATTGGAGTTAAGATAGTGATAACACCCGGAGCGATCATTTCGCGCAATGCGGCCTTGGTTGAAATTTCAACACACTTGCCGTACTCAGGTGTTCCCGTTCCTTCAAGGATACCCGGAATTTCGCGGAACTGCCGACGAACTTCGTTCACCATGTCCATTGCTGCTTTACCTACGCTGTTCATAGCAAGGGCTGAGAACACAACAGGAATCATACCGCCAATAAACAAGGCAGACAATACTTTTGCGTCAAAAATATTGATACCATGAATACCCGTCAAAGTAACATACGCTGCAAAAAGTGCCAATGCTGTTAAAGCGGCCGAAGCGATAGCAAACCCTTTACCTACCGCAGCAGTAGTGTTACCTACCGAATCAAGTACGTCCGTTTTTTCGCGGACCTCTTTAGGCAGTTCGCTCATTTCGGCAATACCACCTGCGTTATCGGCAATAGGACCAAATGCATCCACCGCCAATTGCATAGCCGTGGTAGCCATCATAGCCGAAGCGGCTATACCTACACCATAAAATCCTGCAAAGAAATAAGCACCCCAAATAGCTCCTGCAAATATGATTACCGGGAAAGCTGTTGAAAGCATTCCGGTTCCTAAACCTGCAATAATGTTTGTAGCTGCACCGGTAGCCGATTTCTTTACGATGTCGCGAACTGGTTTACCACCAAGGCCTGTATAGTATTCAGTAATAAATGAAATAAGGTAACCAACTGTCATACCTATACACACTGCGAAAAACACGTTAAGCGAAGAGGTAGTCATCATACTGAACTCCCCTGCGTTAAACACACTCATTTGAATGGTTTCAGGCAACATCAGTTTTATAAGTCCGAACGATGCAGCGAGAGCCAGCAACATCGCAATATTATTACCACGGTTAAGTGCGCTTTGAACTGTGTTTGTATCTGCTTTAGCAGTTTCAGAAACACTTACAAAAAAGCTACCCAGTATAGAAGCGATAATACCTACGCCGGCAATAGTCATAGGTAAAAGAATTGCACCTATACCGCCAAAGTTATCGGAGATACTTCCACCGTTATCGCGGATGATGTAGTTTCCAAGCACCATCGAAGCGAGTACTGTTGCAACATAAGAACCGAACAAATCGGCACCCATACCTGCAACATCACCTACGTTATCGCCCACGTTATCTGCAATCGTTGCGGGGTTACGCGGATCATCTTCAGGTATTCCCGCTTCCACTTTACCAACTAAGTCGGCACCCACATCGGCAGCTTTAGTATAGATACCACCACCTACACGGGCAAACAAGGCTATTGATTCGGCACCCAGGGAAAATCCTGCAAGTACTTCCAAAACTTTGGTCATACCATCATAGCCGCCACCGGTTGCAAAATTGCCCCCCATAAAACGAAAGAAGAAAATAATGAATAAAGAGCTTAAGCCCAATACAGCAAGACCGGCTACACCAAGTCCCATTACAGTTCCACCGCGGA
>JAQBNQ010000081.1 GCA_028288545.1 Bacteroidota bacterium | reverse complement strand
TGTCAGCTTTAACTTTTTCAGCAGCTTCTTTTGCTTCGTGCAAAATCTTGTTTCTTTCAATCTTGGCCTGGTTCAACAACTCTTCGTTTTTAGCAACCAATTGCGACATTTCAGCACGGGCTTTGTTGGCTTCGTTCAATGCTTCTTCAATCGTTTTTTCACGCTCCTTTATCATGCCCAAAATTGGTTTCCAGGCAAATTTTGAAAGGATGAACATCAGGAGGCTGAACGTAACCAACATCCAGAAAATTAAGCCTATCGCCGGTTTAACTAATTCCATGTTTTATCTTTTTTCTTTCTTATTAATACAACTCAAAAACTACAAATCACAAAATGAAAAAATTCGGGCAACGCAGCCAACCGCTTTTGCTGCCCGAAAAATTTTTGATAGCCTACTTGAAAACAACAAGAAGACCAACAACCATAGCGAAGAAGGCTGCACCTTCAACAAGCGCTGCGGTAAGGATCATGTTGGAACGGATGTCATTCAAAGATTCAGGCTGACGAGCGATTGACTCGAGAGCACCTTTTCCGATTTGTCCGATACCAACGCCTGCTCCAAGAGCCGCTACACCTGCACCTAAAGCTGCAATACCATAACCGGTTCCTAATGAACCAGCCTTTGCTACTGCCAGTGCGTCTGCTGCTTGTAATAAAATTGTGTTAAGCATTGTGTTTGGTTTTAAAAATGAATAAACTCTTTATATAAAAAATTAAATGTCAATAGAATGATCGTGCCCATCGTGACCGGTTTCAAGTGCCGAGCCAAAATACATGGCCGATAGCAATACAAACACATAGGCCTGTAAAAATGCAACCAGCAATTCCAATAAACCCATAAACACGGTAAACGCTACCGATACAACACTTACGCCAAAACCAGCACCTGTATTCATTTCACCAAATATGAAGATCATGGCAAAGAAAGACAGAGCGATAATGTGCCCTGCTGTCATGTTTGCGAACAAACGTATCATTAATACGAAAGGCTTAAGGAACACTCCTAAAATTTCGATAGGCGTAAGGATTATCAATATCGGCTTAGGTACACCCGGCATTGCAAAAATGTGATGCCAGTAATGTTTTGTTCCGTTGTAAGTAGTAATAATAAAGGTTAGCAAAGCCAGTACCATGGTAACGGCAATGTTACCTGTAAGATTAGCACCACCCGGAAGTACAGGGATTAACCCTAACAAGTTGTTGAATAGAATAAAAAAGAAAACTGTCAATAAGTATGGAACAAACTTTTCGTAGTGCTTTTCGCCAATACTTGGCTTGGCAACTTCATCGCGTATAAATATGATAAGCGGCTCAACAAAAGATTGAATGCCTTTAGGAGCTACATTCGGATTTTTGCCATAAGTAGCAGCCACTGAACCAAAAATCAGCAAAATACAGATAGCGCTAAAAAACAAACTGGCAACATTTTTACTTATAGAGATGTCCCACATTTTAGCAGTTGCCTCTTCATCTACTTTACCTGCATCATTCAATATAACAATATGGTTGTTCTCTTCCTGCTTGTAATTATTTTTGCCCTGATAAGTGTTAGAATCGTTGCGGAATTTGTTAGACAAAAACACGTCCAATCCTTTAGTTGTATATAATATGACAGGCAACGGAAGCGCAACACGCGTTTTGCCTTCACCCCAAATGTGCCATTCATGGGCATCACCAATGTGCTCCATGATCATTTTACCGGCATCGAATTTTTCAGCTATCTCTTCCTTTTTTTCTTCATCTGCGGTTTGGGCAGAGACAGTAAAATGGGACATTACAGCGAAAAATATGGCTGTAAGGAAGTATTTAAGGGACGTTTTTGTTGTAGGAATCATTTTAACTTTTCAAAAGCGGCGCAAACATAAAATATTCCTGGAAGTAAGGAAAGGTTTGTGGGAAAATTGTTGCTTTTTACTGCCGAACGGCTGTTGAAAAAGGTCGGGGAGGCTTAGTAGAGGCCAATCGACGGCCCTAAAGGCTAAAAAGCCGCTTTAAATCCCAAACCACGACAAATAATGAAAGAGGGCTGTTTACCTTTTTGGCTTATCCCAGTAAATAACCAGTTTGCCGTTTCCTTCAACTACTCCTTGCTCGTGAACCACGTTACTATTGTTCTTGTCGGTAAAGCTACTACCTCCGCCTCCGCCTCCTGCGCCGCTTCCACCACCACCAAAATATCCACCCCCGCCGCCCGACATGGCATCATTAGAGCAATTTCCATGGCTGTTTAATCCATCGCCACCCAAACCTATTTTGCCACTGGCACTAAAATATGCCCGGGCTCCTGCGCCTCCGGCTTGTTGGGTTCCGCCTTTTGCAATGTGGTGCGTGGCATTTGAATCAGTAGCCGGATATTGGCCCTCTCCTCCAATTAAGCCACCGCCACTTCCACCATTCCCGCTATAACCTGCCCCGCCTCCACCACCGGCAACTAAAACCCTGAATTCCAATCCGGAACCCCCAATGCGAATATCAGTTCCACCGCCACCACCGTATCCTTTGCCACAACCTTTACCACCTCCGTTATATCCACCCTCGGATGAAACGGGTTGCGACCCTACATATATAATAAGCTTTGTTCCCGGAGTTACTCTTAAATCACTTTTTACTTTTCCGCCCTTTCCGCCCTTATCCGACCCTCCCTGGGCGCCATTGGCTTCAATATGAAGTACAGCAATCCCTTCAGGCACTATCCACATTTGCTCGCCAGGTTTGAAATTAAAAACAACTGAATCTTTTACAGTTGCCTTTGGGCCTCCTGCATATACAGATAGCTGAAAACATATAACTATCATTAAACAGAAAAAATGGCGCGGCCTAAATTTTGGTTTCATTGGTTTTATACAAGGTATTTTTCGCATATACGAATAGCTGAAAAAATGGTTTCATAACAAATGTAAATGCTTAAAAAAAATGTCCTTTAAAACAAAAAAAGCCGCTGCACCATAAGGTACAACGGCCAAAGGCTCCCGACTAAAGGACTCCTTTACATAGTTTTAATAATGCGCAACACTTTAATATTATCTCCCTGTTGTACCTGTATGAAATACATTCCCGACGAGAAATTATTTCCGAAAGCAATGTTCTCATCATAAGCCGCGCTCCTCACCTCCTGCATTACCTTGCCGGTTACATCGTAAATCCGATATGTAATATTTTCCCCGCTTGTAGTTTCAATCTTTAAATGGAACTGGTCTGTAAATGGATTTGGATACACACTTACAGCAAATGCAGGGCTTTCCTGTTGCGCAAATTCTGCGTCATCGTCTTCATTTGTTTTATTCGCGCCACAGTTTACTGTATGAACCACGCTTACACCATTTGATGGGCCATTACCCGCGCAGTTGGTTGCATCTACCAAAATACTACCATTAGTAAACGCCGGCGAGAACAACACACTGATACTTGTAGTACCCTGGCCCGAAGTAATTGTTGTTTGGGCAGGTACCGTCCAGTGATATCCGGTAGCGTTATTAACAGCGGCAATTGAATATTGATGGGTACTGTTGTTGCAGGCTTTTGAACTTCCGTTTACTACTCGCGGCTTACCGGGTGCATGATTAGCACCGATAGTCAAACTATGACTTCCTCCATGACCTGCGCAGTTGGAGGCAGAAACACTCACGGCTCCGGTTGTAAAGCCGGCCTGGTATTTAACCTGAACTGAAATGTTGCCCTGTCCCGAAATTATGGTAGCATGGCTTGGGATATTCCAATTGTAGGCCGTTGCTCCGTTTACTATAGATGAAGTATAGGTAACTGTATCGCCAATACAAACTATTGTTGGGCCCGAAATACCTGCCGGCGCTGTTGGAACCGTGGTTAACGATATTGCAAGAACGCTTGCATTGCTGGTTCCACCGCAGTTTGAGGCCGAAACCTTAACACCGCCTGAAATAAAGTTGTTAGGAAACTTAACAGTAAGTTGTGTGGTTCCCTGTCCAGTAATAATAGTTGCTCCCGATGGAACTATCCAATTATAAGAAGTAGCATTTGCTACAGAATTAACGGAGTATGTATTTGTTGTACCCGGGCAAACCCTGTTAGGTCCTGTTATAGTGCCTGGCGCTGTTGGCTTACCTGGTATTGTTGTGCCCACAGTAAATAATGCAACCGCTGAACCTGAAGTAGCATCGGATACCGTAACCCTATAAGTACCTGCACTAAGGCTATCAATATTAGCAGTGTGGGTTCCGTTACTCCAGATATAATTGTATGGAGGAGTGCCACCAGTAACATTAAGTTGGATAGCACCAAGGTTGGTGCCTGTACATATAGTATTAGTTGTTGTAGCTGTAATATGCAAACAACTATACACGGTTACTA
>JAQBNQ010000063.1 GCA_028288545.1 Bacteroidota bacterium | reverse complement strand
TGCCAAAGGCTGTAAGTACTATTACCTCGGTGCAGGGATACTTGTTTTTTATTTCCTTGCTAAGTTCAACGCCATTGGCATCGGGCAGTTTAACGTCACTCAACACTACCTGTACTTCGTTCTTCTCTAAAATTTTAAGTCCGCTTTTTGCATCGCCGGCTTCCAGAACCTGGTAGCCTTCTAAAGATATAATGCGCGATAAAAGTCCCCGTAATTTGGCTTCGTCATCTATTATCAGGATCGTTGCTTTCATCGGGGCAAATATAAACAGGGGTTTTATTCGTTCAGGGTAAAATAGAAAGTGGCCCCTTCGTCCATTTTAGCATCGGCCCAAACCCGGCCATTGTGTTTTGTAACAATACGGTTTACCAGTGCAAGGCCTACACCAGTTCCTTCAAATTCCGAAATTTTATGCAGCCTTTGAAAAACCCCAAACAGTTTGTGCGAATACTGCATATCAAATCCTACGCCGTTATCTTTTATATAGTAAACCGTTTTTCCATTTACAGTATCACAACCGATATGAATAACAGGCTCTTCCTTGTTGCGCGAGTATTTAAGCGCATTGGATATAAGGTTTATCCAAACCTGCCTTATCAGGCTTAAGTCGCAAACAGCCGGGTTTAACAGCTCAATGCTTATTTGCGCTTTAGCGTTTTTATGGTCTATTATTTTTAGTGCGGCAATAACATCATCCACCAGGCTTTTCATATCCACCTGTTTAACTGTTAGCTGTGTACGGCCAAGTCGCGACAGGTTGAGCAGATCATCTATCAACTGGCCCATGTGTTTGGCATTTTGCACTATCACCCTTAAATTATGGGTGCCTTCATCATTCAGTTTAGGGCCGAGGTCCTTTATCAGTATCTCGCCAAATCCATCTATAATTCTTAAAGGTGCCCGCAAATCGTGCGATACAGAGTAGGTAAAGGCTTCCATTTCTTTATTTGCTATTAAAAGCTGGCTTACCGTTTTGCGCAGTTCGGTATTAAGTTGTTTTACTTCTTCAGAGTGCTTTCTTTCTTCAGTTATATCTTCCGATATGCCCAACAGGTAAATAGGGCTACCTGTTTCATCTACTATGGGTATCTTTTTGGTGTGTAGCCAGCGTTCGCCGTTTTTGGTGAGTATGGGCTCCTCCGGTATGTCAATCAGGGCTCCATTGTTTAATACCTCGTTATCCTTCGCCGTAAAAAAGTCAGCTTCCTCCTTCGGAAAAAAGTCGTAGTCATTCTTCCCTATCAGGTTTTCGCGTGGTTGGCCCAACAGCTTTTCACCTGCTTTGTTAAACCGCACAAACTTCAGGCTACGGGCGTCTTTCACAAATATCATGTTGGGTATGTTCTCCAATATGGTGTTTAAAAAGGTGCTGGTCTGCTTGTTTTCGTCTTCCAGTTTCTTTCGCTTTTGCAGGGTATAGCGGATAATAAAGAAGGCAACGGCCGATATTAAAAACAGTACGGCAAACAAGGCTGCCGTTAACCTGTTAAGTGCTGATATACTTTTTTCGTTGGCCGTTTTACGGATGGCTAAAAGCCCGTTTTCTTCCGCCTCAATATTATCTACCTGTTGGCGCACCTGGTCCATCAGTTTTTTGCCCGTTTTTGCAGGTATCTGTCCGGCAAGGGCTTCTTTATTACCTGCGCTAACCAGCTCAACGGTTTGCCTGGTAAAGGCAATTTTCTTTTCGGCAAAACTTGTAAGCGAATCTGTTCGGGTTTGTTGTTCCCGGTTATCTGCCGTTAAGGCCTTTAAGGTTTTAAGACGGGTGGCAACTTGCGGCAAAACGGAGTAAAAGCGGGTAAGGTAGGAGGTGTCGCCGGTAATAACATAACCTCTTTCGCTCGATTCAATTTCCTGCAAATACATGTACACTTTCTCTGATTCTGCAAGTACCTGTTGCGTATGTTTTACCAGGTAGTTGGTATTGTTAAAGGCGTTGTTGTTCTTTAACATAATTACGCCAATAGTCACTATGCCGGCAAAAATGACTACAAACAATAAGCTCAGCTTCTGCTCAAAAGAAAATTTCATACGCCCTCTGCTTATGGTAAATATAAGAAACACTTATTCAAATATGCCATTGTAAATTACACAGTTGCATATTTGACATAAAGATATAAGCCTAAGAATGTAAGCCGGGTATTGCTAAGGCCGCAAAACTTTTGCGTGTTAAACTGCTGCCGGTTGTTGTAATTCGCGGGCAAGGCGGTCGTATTCGCTTTGCCTTACTTCTTCCTCGCGCATTTTGCGCAAAGCTATAGGTGTTTCGTAGTGTAATTCCGACATAGGTCCCAGCTTTTCAATATTAAGGGCAGGGTCGTTCAAAAAGTTGATCTTCTTCTTAACGCTATCGGTTAATACAAAGCCTATGGTTACCGAGTTGGCGTTGTTGTTCAACTCGGGCATTGGGCGTAAAATGGAGATAGTAAGGTATTCCACCCCTTCGTCATTGGTGCTTATTACCGCGTCAACATGGGTGCTCTTATCATCATCACTGCGCTTGGTATCCAGGTGGTGTACCAAACATTTGGTAACCCAACGGCGGTAGTTTTGCTCGCTGATGATATATTCCAGGTCAACCTGGTTGCGGCTAAGGTGCAGCTCCTTCGATATCTCCTTTAGGTGCTTGGCCGGTTCCTTGCTGCTGTAACGTATAAAGTACAACTCGTTAAAGCCAAAATACTTGGGCAACAGGTTCGATACCCTTTGCAAAAGCATCTCGGGCGAGGCATTGTATTTTTCTAAAAGAGCGATGATGCCTTCGGGTTTCCAGGTAGTGTTGGCAAAAAATGCTTCCAGGTCTTTGTTCAACAAATCCTTGTTTACGTGCAACGCCTGTGCAAAGTACGAGGATCTGAAATTGTTCAATACATGGTCAAACGAGTCAACTCTTAACCACGATGTAGTTAATGGGCGCTTATCAATCTTCATGTAAGCGAATCCCAATTCCTTACCAAAAAGGAAAATCTTCTGCTGCTCGGTTAAGCGCGTGTTATATAACAAAGTAGGATGTTCGCCTTTAACAAAGGCCGAGCGGAAACCACGCAGTTTCGGATAATCAGAAAAGTCGGTTGACTCTAACCGGTAGTTAAATTTATCTTTTAGCAACTGGGCGTATTGGTCGGCCGTTAACTTTTCGGGATGTTCAATGCCTGATTCTGTGCGGAAACTTTCAACCGCCTGTTCAATGTCGTCAAAGTAATTGTCGTTCATTTCCTGGTACGAGCGGAGGCAGCTAAAGTAAAAGTGTTCCTCCTGCAGGTTGTAGTTGCGGGCAATTTCAAACACCGAGTTAATAAGGGCCGATAGCCGGGTTGGGGCACTGGCCATCATACTCATCAGCAAACTTTTATCCACGCCAAAGGTGTCGAACAAAAAGTCGTTGATGATCTTTAGGTTCAATACCTGCACTACGGGGGTCAGGTTCTTGTTTATCTTCAGCGAAACCAGCGAATCGTAAGTGGTATCCAAAGCCTTCGCCAATTCAGTAATTTTATCGGGCTTGGGGTATTTTTTGCCGTTCTCAATTTCGTTAAGGTATGAAATTGACACTCCCGACTTGGCAGAAAGTTCCTGCAGCGAAAGTTTACTGTCACTTCTTAACTTCTTCAATTTCAATCCGAATATGATCCGGATATTTTCTTCTGTGGTTGTTTCCATAATAATGTTGTTGCTACCTTGTTTATTTTGAACCTTTAAGCTTCGGTTTTATCAAACAGCGAACAAAGATACAAAAAGCGAAAATCTTATTATAGCGAAAATTCGCTTGCATATTTAAAGAATTGTTCCCACTTTTGCGGAAAATTCTCCAATGGCCGCAGCCCATACTATTCAAGGTTTAGAAATAAATGCTCCTTTAACAGAGGCCTATGCAGAAATACTAACACCGGCTGCGTTGGAATTTGTGGTTAAACTGCAAAGGAAATTTAACAAGACCCGCCAGGAATTACTGGCTGACCGCGATGTGCGCCAAAAGAAAATAGATGCCGGCCAACTACCCGATTTTTTGCCCGAAACCAAAGAGATAAGAGAAGGTGATTGGGTAGCTGCCCCCATACCTGCCGACCTGCAGGATAGACGAGTAGAGATAACAGGACCGGTGGATAGGAAGATGATCATCAACGCCCTTAACTCCGGCGCAAAGGTCTTTATGGCAGACTTTGAAGATTCAAACTCACCTACCTGGAGCAACAATATTGAAGGCCACATTAACCTTCGCGATGCTATTAATAAGACCATTTCCTACGTCAACCCGGATAATGGTAAGTCGTATAAACTGAACGAAAAAACTGCGGTTTTGCTGGTTCGTCCACGTGGCTGGCACTTACCCGAAAAGCACGTTAAAGTAGATGGAGAGGTGATGAGCGGCTCATTATTCGACTTCGGCTTATACTTCTTTCATAACTTTAAACAACTTGCCATAAATGGCTCAGGGCCATACTTTTATCTGCCTAAGATGGAGAGTCACCTTGAAGCCCGTTTATGGAACGATGTTTTTGTATTTGCCCAGAACGAACTAGGCGTTAAACAAGGAACCATTAAGGCCACCGTATTGATTGAAACCATACTGGCTACCTTTGAACTGCACGAGATTATACATGAGTTAAAAGAACACATGGCCGGCCTTAACTGCGGCCGTTGGGACTACATTTTCTCGTACATTAAAAAGCTAAGAAATCTTGAGGGCTACGTTTTGCCCGACCGTGCACAGGTAACAATGGCAGTTCCTTTTATGGCCAGCTATTCCAAGTTGGTGATTCAGACTTGTCATAAAAGACAGGTTCATGCCATGGGCGGAATGAGTGCTTTTATTCCCATTAAAAATAACGAAGCCGCTAACAATGCAGCGATAGATAAGGTTAGACAAGACAAGGTTAGGGAGGTAAATAACGGGCACGATGGTACCTGGGTGGCTCACCCGGGATTGGTTCAATTGGCCATGGATATTTTTGACGAGGCCATGAAAACCCCCAACAATTACCATGTTAAAAGAGAAGGTGAAGTTTACACCGCAAAAGACCTGCTTACCCCACCCGATGGCACCATCAGCGAAACCGGTTTAAGGATGAATATTAACGTGGGAATACTTTATGTTGAAAGCTGGTTACGCGGAGTTGGAGCAGCCGCTATTCATAACCTGATGGAAGATGCCGCTACGGCAGAAATATCACGTACCCAGGTTTGGCAATGGATAAACAAGGGCAGCAAACTGGATGACGGCCGCACCGTTACCTACGCCCTTTTTAAAGAGATACTACCAGGCGAACTGGAAAGCATAAAGGCCTACGTGGGCGAAGCTGCTTACAACAGCCCAACCATGAAACGCGCCGTTGAGATATTTGACAAACTGGTACAACAAGGCGATTACCTTGATTTTTTAACCCTGCCCGCTTACAACGAAATTGACTAAAAAACATCTCAATACTAAAATCTCAATACTATTTACTAACTACTAATTACTAACTACTAAATACTAAAAAGACAATGGCAACAAAGCAAGAAAGGGCACTGACACTTAGAACTGATTGGGAAACTAATTCAAGATGGAAAGGGGTAACTCGTCCTTATACTGCTGAAGAAGTTGTGAATATCAGCGGTTCTGTGCCGGTTGAATACACTTTAGCCAAAAACGGCGCTGACAAACTTTGGAAACGCTTAAACAGCGACCCATGGGTGGCGGGCCTTGGTGCTTTAACCGGTAACCAGGCAATACAGGAAGTTACAGCAGGTATGAAAGCCATTTACCTTTCGGGCTGGCAGGTTGCGGCCGATGCTAACTTAGGCAGCGAAATGTATCCTGACCAATCTTTATACCCTGCCAACTCGGTACCGGCGGTAGTTAAAAGAATAAACAATGCACTTTTAAGAAGAGACCAGATTGAATATATGGAAGGCGAACCACAGCGCGACTGGATGGTGCCGATTGTTGCCGATGCAGAAGCCGGATTTGGCGGTAACCTGAATGCCTTTGAATTGATGAAAGGCATGATTGAAGCAGGTGCGGCTGGTGTGCATTGGGAAGACCAATTGTCGTCTGCCAAAAAATGCGGTCACTTAGGTGGCAAGGTTTTGGTTCCCACACAAGAGGCCATCAACAAACTGATAGCTGCCCGTTTGGCGGCTGACGTTTGCGGAACATCCACCCTGGTAATTGCCCGTACGGATGCTGAGGCTGCAAACCTTATTACTACAGATATTGATGAGAGAGACACCCGTTTTTTAACCGGAAAACGCACCAACGAAGGCTTCTACTACGTAAATAACGGCCTTGAGCAGTGTATTGACCGCGGCTTAAGCTACGCACCATATTGCGACCTTATATGGATGGAAACCGGAAACCCTGATTTGGGTTTAGCACGTGAATTTGCTGCGGGTATCCATGCAAAGTATCCGGGCAAAATGCTGGCTTACAACTGTTCGCCTTCGTTTAACTGGGGCAAGTTTATGGATGTTAAGCAGATGCTTACTT
>JAQBNQ010000062.1 GCA_028288545.1 Bacteroidota bacterium | reverse complement strand
AGCGGTGTCGCATAAATCCATATCTCCACAGATTATGTCCGCCCATGCGATGCCGCTGGCATCGGTTACGTCTTTTTGGATTTTCTATAAATATGTCATCGCGCTGCGATGAATGCAAATAGCTACTAATTGCGTAATCCAATTTAAGGTTTCGTATACTAATGGTAAATGCCCCACCCTTGCTGAATCCTTTCGGGCGTTCCATCAAATTATGGATTTCTTATGCCTCCAAAACTTCTTCCTCTTCATTGCTTTTAAACCGGTGGGTAAATCGTGTAATTAGTACAAACAATACCGGTACTACAAATATGGCCAAAGTAGTAGCGGCTAACATTCCGCCCAACACGGTCCAACCAATGGTTTTTCGCGCCTCGGCACCGGCGCCGGTTGCAAATGCAAGTGGCATTACACCAAATACAAACGCCAGCGATGTCATTACAATCGGTCGTAAACGCAATTGCACAGCCTCTAAAGTTGCCTCAATAATATCCATGCCGGCGTCAACACGTAGTTTTGCAAACTCCACAATCAGGATCGCATTTTTGGCCGCTAATCCTATCAGGGTTATCAATCCGATCTGCGCATATACGTTGTTGGTTAAGTGTGGCAGAAAGGTAAGTGTAAGAATGGAACCAAAGGCCCCGATAGGTACTGCAAATAAAACCGAAAATGGAACCGCCCAACTTTCGTACAAAGCAGCCAGGAACAGGAAAACAAATGCAATGGACAACATAAAAATATAGATAGAACTACTGCCGGCTTTTATTTCTTCACCGCTCAAGCCCGAAAACTCATAGCCATAACCTGCAGGTAATGTTTTAGCGGCGACTTCTTTCAACGCTTCTATTGCCTGTCCCGAACTATAACCCGCAGCAGGTTCGCCGTTTATTTCAACCGATGGAAAAATGTTGTAGTGCGAAATCAGTGCCGCTTGTTCAATTACATGCGATGTCGTTAACGCGCTTAAAGGCACCATGCCACCCGTATTGTTGCGCACATAATATTTCTCTAATGACTGAATATCGCCCCTGTAGGTGGAATCTGCCTGGGCCATAACGCGAAAGTTACGTCCATAAATATTAAAGTCGTTTACATAGGTGCTTCCCAACAACGTTGACATGGCGCCATATACATCAGCAATATTTACTCCAAGTTTTTTGGTCTTGTCGCGGTCAACATCAATTTTGTAACCCGGCGTACGGACATTAAAAAAGCTAAAGGCCCTCGCAATTTCCGGGCGCTTACGTAGTGCATCCAAAAAATCATTGCTTACTTTTTCAAACCCTTTAAGGTCATCAGCGCTTTCACGTTTTTGCAACTCAAATGTAAAGCCGCCGGTACTGCCCAGGCCTTGTATGGCCGGTGGGGCTATGGCATAAGCATTTACCTGGCGTATTCCCGCCAATTTGTGCTGTATTTTTTCAATGATGGATGATAGCTGTTGATCTTTACTGGTACGTGTATCCCACGGGTTCAATAAAACGAATACAGTACCCACGTTTGATTTATTTGAAAAGCTAATGGCATTCAACCCCGCCAGGGCTCCCGTATTTTTTACTCCTGGCACCGCGCTTACCTCATCTATTATCTGGTGCAGCGTTTCGATGTTACGCGCCGTAGAGGTTGCCTCAGGCAATTCGTAGGTAACAAACATATAGCCCTGGTCTTCATTTGGTATAAATCCCGTTGGCTTTGCTTTAAACAGGAAGGTGAGACCAACAAAAAGGCAAACCATCATTACAACAACATAAGGTGTCCGCCTTATCCATCTCGAAACCCCATGGGTGTAAGAGGCAATAACTTTATCGAACCAGCGGTTAAATGCACCGAAGAATTTGTCAATAATGCTGACTTTATCCGTTGCGGTTTGGCGCTTTAATAAAATGCTGCACAAAGCCGGTGTAAGCGACAAAGCAACAAAGGCCGATATAAGCACGGATATGGCAATGGTAATGGCAAACTGCTGATACAAGCGACCAACTATACCGGGTATAAACCCAACCGGTACAAACACTGCAGCCAATATCAATGCAATGGCCACAACCGGTCCCGAAATTTCTTTCATAGCGCGGTGGGTAGCTTGTCGCGGACTTAAATTTTCATGATCTATAAGGTGCTGCACCGCTTCAACAACTACAATGGCGTCATCTACTACTATCCCTATGGCTAGTATCATTCCAAACAGTGTAAGTACATTGATGGAAAATCCCAATGGAATAAAGAAGGCGAAAGCGCCTATCAAAGAAACCGGTATGGCCAATACCGGAATTAAAGTGGCCCGCCAGTTTTGCAGAAACAAAAACACTACGATGATTACCAGCAACAGCGCTTCAATAAAAGTATGCAGTACTTCCTTAATGGATGCGCTTACCACTGACACCGTTTCGTATGGCACCAGGTAATCCACATCTTTCGGGAAAGATCTCTTCATTACTTCCACCGCGGCTTGTACCCCCTTATACGTTTCCAACGAATTAGCACCCGGCGATTGGAATACCAGCATAAATGCCGCCTGTTTGCCATTTACAAAAGCATTATTGCTATAGTTGAATTTGCCAAGTTCTACCCGTGCTACATCTTTCAGATATGTGATTGAGCCATTCTGCTGATTGGTACGTACCACTATGTTTTCAAACTCTTCCTTTTTATTAAGGCGGCTATTGGTAAAAACATTGTATTCGAATGCCTGTTTGTTAGGTTGAGGCGTTCCTCCTATCGAACCCACCGCAACCTGCAAATTTTGTTCCTGCAAGGACGAAAGCACTTCA
>JAQBNQ010000029.1 GCA_028288545.1 Bacteroidota bacterium | reverse complement strand
CTGAATGGAATTTTGTTGACCTTGGCTGTTTGCAAATAGGTGCTGTTTCGGTGCCCATGTACCCAACCATTTCCGAAAAGGATTATGAATTTATTTTTAATGATGCCTCCATCAAATATGCATTTGTTGGCGACGCCGGTATTTTTGAAAAGGTATTGCCACTTAAAGGACGCGTAACTTCACTTATTGATATTTATTCGTTTGATAAAATTGATGGGGCTAAAAATTTCGAAGAGTCGTTGCCTACACAAGTTGATTTGGCGGGGCTGCAAAAACGGAAAGATGAAGTTGTGGAAGAAGACCTTGCTACTATAATTTACACTTCAGGCACAACCGGCAATCCTAAAGGTGTAATGCTTACACACCGAAACCTGGTTAGCAATATTCAAAGCGTAAAAGAAGTAACCCCATTTACCGAAGGCGAAAAGTCGCTAAGCTTTTTACCATTGTGCCATAGCTTCGAGCGCATTGTATTTTATTCCTACCTGTCAAAAGGCGTTCACATTCATTACGCCGAAAACCTTGAAACCATTGGCGAGAATTTGAAAGAAGTTCAGCCTTACTGCTTTACAACTGTGCCCCGTCTACTCGAAAAAGTCTATGAAAAAATAATGGAAAAAGGCAATGCCACCGATGGCATTAAACGTAAATTGTTTTTCTGGAGCATAGATCTTGGCCTTCGCTACGAACTGGGAAAAAACCTCGGGCCCTGGTATAACCTTCAATTGGCCATTGCCCGCAAATTGGTTTTCAGCAAGTGGCAGGATGCACTTGGGGGAAGAGTTAAATTCATTGTAACAGGCGCTGCTCCTATGCAACCCCGCCTTATAAAATTATTTAGCGCAGCCGGTGTTGTTGTAATTGAAGGGTATGGATTAACAGAAACCTCACCTGTACTTTCCGCCAACCGCATTGAAGAAGAAAATCGCGTAATAGGCACAGTAGGTTTACCAATACCGGGCGTAACCATAAAAATTGCCGAGGACGGCGAAATCCTTGCTAAAGGCCCCAACATTATGAAGGGTTATTACAATCGCCCTGACCTTACTGCCGAGGTAATTGACAGCGAAGGATGGTTCCATACCGGCGACATCGGGGAATTTGTTCAAGGCAAATTTTTGAAAATAACTGACCGCAAAAAGGAACTGTTTAAAACTTCAGGAGGCAAGTATATTGCCCCGCAAGTGTTGGAAAACAAAATGAAAGAAAGCCCTTTTATTGAGCAGATCATGGTAGTGGGCGAATCGCAACGATTTGTTTCAGCCCTTATAGTACCTTCTTTTATGAACCTTAAGGACTGGGCTAAAGAAAATGGGGTTCAGATAGAAAGCAACAAACAAATAGTTGACAACAGCAAAATTAAGGATCTCATTAATGCCGAAATTGAACGACTCAACAAAGATTTTGGCAAGTGGGAGCAAATAAAGAAATTCTATTTGTTAACAGATGAATGGACCATTGAAGGCGGCGAACTAACCCCTACCTTAAAACTAAAACGCAAAATAGTGTTGGAACGCAACAAACTTTGTGTTGAAGAAATGTATAAAAACGAACACGAGGTTGCACTGAACTAGGCTTAAATAAGCACGGAGAATAATGAATTCAATTAGAGGAAAATGGGCGCTAATAACGGGTGCCACTTCAGGATTTGGAAAAGCTACGGCGGACCTGTTGGCACAAAACGGATGTAACGTAATTATTACAGGCCGCAGGGCCGAACGCCTGGAAGCGCAAACTAACATACTAAAGGAAAAATATGGGGTGCATGTATTGCCCTATTGCTTTGATGTGCGCGAATTAGGCCGTAGCGTTGAAATGGCAAACGATCTTGTTTCAAGAGAAATTGTGCCTGATATCCTGATAAACAATGCCGGCCTCGCTTCTGGAAAAGATAAAATTTACGAAGGCCTTATCAGTGATTGGGAAAAAATGATCGATACCAACATTAAGGGTCTGCTGTATACAACACGTTCCATTTTACCCATGATGGTAACAAGAAATGAAGGGCACGTTATCAATATCGGCTCTGCCGCCGGACATACGGTTTACCCCGAAGGCAATGTTTATAATGCCAGCAAGTTTGCTGTAAAGGCATTAAACGAAGCCATCAATCTCGACCTTGCCGGAACCAACATCCGTTGTTGCTCTGTTGACCCTGGCGCTGCAGAAACTGAATTTTCCAATGTCCGGTTTCATGGTGATGATGAAAAAGCAGCTAAGGTATACGAGGGATATAAGCCATTAGAAGCCGAAGACATTGCCGATATCATTTACTTTATTGTAACCAGGCCCGCGCACGTAAATATTTCCAACCTGCTTGTTTACCCAACTGCACAACGCAGTGTGTATGTTTGGGGCAAAAAGAATTCTTAGAATACCCTCTAAAACGGCAAAACGCCGGTCAAATTAATGACCAGCGTTCTGTTTTTTAAAGCTTTCGCTTTTATCTTATCAGGGTAACATCACCCGATTTATCAACTGTTGATCCGCTTGAACAAACTCCTTTCAGTGTGTATACATAAGTGGCTACATCGGCAGGTTTGCCTGCAATAGTTCCGTCCCAACCCTGGTCCATGTTATGTGTTTCGAAGACTAATGAACCCCAACGGTCAAATACACGGAAGTAATCCAATTGGCGCAATCCGCTTCCGCGAACAAACAATTTATCGTTTAACCCATCACCGTTAGGTGTAAATGTATTAGGTACAAACACCATCTTACTATCGCACGAAACAACTTTCAGTTCAACCGAATCGGTGGT
>JAQBNQ010000010.1 GCA_028288545.1 Bacteroidota bacterium | reverse complement strand
GTAACGATGTACTGGTAACCTTTCACAAATTCAAATTAGCTAATTACAGCTATACCATGGACCGTGGCTACATTTTTGAAAAATTTTATTGCAAGAACACCAATTTCAGGTTCGACAAAACGCTGAATGATTATAAGGATGCGGAATTTAAGGCGAAGGTTCCTTTGCTGATATACTATACTACGGTAATGAATGATTCGCGAAGATTTTTTATCAGTCCTCAACCGGTCTCGTTTTTAATGCGGCCATTTGGCAAAAATGCCGAAGGCAATCAATTAGCAGTAGACGGTATTGATTTTTGTAAATTTTTTGAAAAGCAAGGAGGTCAAAATTTGCTGGTAACCTCAGCCATGCGAATGGATGCAACCTTCCCTTTCATTTTACCTAACCCTGTTTTGCCTACCGACCCGCCTACTTATGTTATGGATGGAGGTGCGCTTGACGATATAGGGGTGGAGACGACCTTTAGATTTTTGCAGACCTTTAAGGATTGGATCAATCAAAACACACGCGGCGTGGTGGTGATACAAATGCGGGATGGTGAAAAATCGGAAGAACCTGAGGAGCAATTGCAGAAGACAGTGTTCTCAAGACTTTTTGATCCGTTGGGAACGGTTTACAACAATATGGATAACATGCAGAATTTCCTGGTTGACCAAAAATTGAACTATATGGATGACGAACTTAGGGGCAAACTAAATTTTGTTTCGTTTGAATATACCACGGATAAAAAGGATGAAAAAGCAGCCATGAGTATGCATTTAACATCGAGGGATAAAAATGATATTATCAAATCATTGGGTCGTTCAAATAATGTTGCGGCGTTCAATAAACTTAAACTGCTGATGGCCGAATAAAAATGGGAAAATGAACCTGCTGTTCGATTTTTTGAAAAACCTGAATGAGCCCGAGCAGGCCCAACTCGCGGAGCTAAAAGTGAGAGGAAATGTTCAACAAGTATGGTCGCTTTTAAATGAACAGGTTTTAGAAGACAAGTTTGACCGGAACAAAATTTTAACTACTACCGGCATTTCCTCTTCGCATTTTGATAAGATCACGTCCGAACTGCTTGGCAAATGCTACGTAACTCTTTTTGGGGACCATCGCCTTGAGTTACTCAACCTGCTTAGCTTAAGACTTCCCTTTTTAAAACACTTTTACAGTGAGTTGAACCGGCAAATGAAGCAGGTGGAAACCGAATTGCAGCCTGAGCAGAGACTTACATATTATATAGCCTGCTTTGATTTAATGCAAGCCAATCTGCCTATTGCCTACCGCGATGAAAAAGTGCTGAAAAAACTTGCCGGCAAATCTTTACTGCTGTTTAAAGGAGAACGAAAAAAGCAGATTGCCTTATTGATGGACTGCAAGTTGCTTAACTGCCAGGTGGCAAATCAATTTGCAGCCGGACATATTCAGGAGGAACGAAGAACCATTCAAAAAAAAATAGACCTGCTGGGTGCATTGCCCGAACAGGCCAACGAAAAACTGAGCTTTGAATATTATTGGCTAAAGATCTACTTTCTACACGCTATAGAAGAATTTACAGAGTGCCTTGAACTTAGCTATACTGCTTTAACAGCCCTGAAAAAATTTAAGAGCAGAATAAATGAGTTACAAAAGTTGCGTATTGAATTAAGAATAGCCGAATCGCTTTATTACCTGAACCGGTTCGCAGAATCGTTTTCGAGGTACGAAAAAGTAATGAGGTCAAGATTACTGGAGCAAATACCGGACCGTGGCTATCACATTGCCAAGTACATACAGGTTTGCCTTATAACGGACCATGCCGATGAAGCCGGTAGAATGATAAAGTTAAGAATTAGCCAGGGCGGAAAACATCTGGAAAAATTACTGGCTCCGCGTGATATCTTTTCATTCATAAAGTTTTACCTGTTCAATAAACAGTTTGATGAAGCCTTTAGGTTTATACAATTGGGGTTTGAAAAAAATCCGAAAGGAAAATATTTTCAATACGAGGTGGAATTGCGATGCCTGCAAACGGCCTACTTTTATTTAACCGGGCAGACAGCTACTGCACTTGAGATGTGCGACAAGCATGTAAAATTTTTGCGTTCGCATGGTTACGGAGTCCGGAATAGCGCTTATCCGTATTTCTACATCCTTACAAAAGCGATCTTCGACAAAAAACAAAGTGCCCGAAAACTTTCGCCGAAACATGAAAAAATGCTTGCCCGGTATAGAAAAGGCAGTTATGCGCTTTACGGAAAACTGCTTGACAAAATGCTGGCGCTAAAATAAAAATGCGGACAAAAGTTTTGTCCGCATTTTAAATGGGTTGGGTTGGTGATCAGGTATTTAGTTTTGAACCGGCGAAACAGGAGTTACTGTTTCATGCGCCTTCAGGTATTGTTGAAAGCCTTCATCTCCAAGTTCGGTTTTAAGCTTAAGTGTATTAATTGCAAGTCCTTCTACTCTGTATCCTGATACAAAATAGTAGCTGCTGAAAGAAACTACTCCGTCAACAAGCATATCATAACCAGGTCCGGCCGTATTAAGGGCCTTGTCAATTGCACCCTTTAAAGTTGAATTGATACCGAAAGCTTTCAGGTCCTTAATTTTAACCTGTTTGCCTTTGGATTTGTCCATTGACATTTGAACGTTCTTAGTTGAAATAACCGTAAAGTCAATGATACGGCGTGTGCAGCTTGAAAAAACAATAGCTGCCATAATTGCGATGAGAGTAACTCTTTTCATAAGTGATTTGTTTTTTTGTTTCGGGGTAAAAATGAAACTATCCGCGCCGGGAAAAAAGCCCAAAAACGGCAAATTCTTACTGTATTAAAATTTGTGTGTATAAGAGAAGCCTAGGACTTCAGTTCCTCTTTTAAAAACTCGCCGGTAAAACTTCCTTTTACCTGGGCTACTTCTTCGGGTGTACCGGTTGCAATAACACGTCCACCGCGGAAACCACCTTCAGGACCAATATCAATAATGTGATCCGCTACTTTTATAACATCCAGGTTATGTTCTATTACCAAAACCGTATTACCGCGTTCCACCAGTTTGTTCAACACATCCAGCAGCACCCTTATATCTTCAAAGTGTAAACCTGTTGTTGGTTCATCCAATATGTAAAATGTTTTACCGGTATCTTTTTTAGAAAGCTCGGCAGATAATTTAACCCGTTGGGCTTCGCCACCAGAGAGTGTGGTTGAAGATTGGCCTAGTCTTAAATACCCCAGTCCCACATCATTCAGTGTCCGCAGCTTAGGAAAAATAGCAGGCACCGATTCAAAAAATGGCAGTGATTCTTCCACGGTCATATTCAATACATCGCTGATAGATTTTCCTTTAAAGCGTATTTCAAGCGTTTCGCGATTGTATCGTTTACCCTGGCACTTTTCGCACATTACTTCAACATCCGGTAAAAAATTCATCTCAATCACTTTCATTCCACCACCCATACATTCCTCGCATCTTCCGCCTTTTACGTTAAATGAAAATCTTCCCGGGCTATAGCCGCGTATTTTAGCTTCGGGCAATTGAGCATATAGTTTTCTGATCTCATCAAACACCTTTATATAGGTAACCGGATTAGAACGCGGGGTTCTTCCTATTGGCGATTGATCAATCTCAATTACCTTATCTAAATATTCGAGGCCCGAAATTGATTTATAAGGAAGCGGTTTATGATTAGTACGATATACGTGCGAATGCAATAGGGGATACAAGGTTTCATTAATAAGCGTCGACTTACCACTACCTGAAACACCTGAAACACAAATGAATGTGCCGAGTGGGAAAACGGCATCTACATTTTTAAGATTGTTGCCACTTGCACCTTTTAAAGCAAGGTATTTTCCGGTGCCTTCACGGCGATGCTTGGGCACTTCAATTCCTATTTTACCTGCCAGGTATTGGGCTGTTGTTGAATTTTGCTTGAGGAATTGTTCAGGAGTGCCGCTGGCAACTATTTTGCCACCGTGTTCCCCTGCCTTTGGGCCTATGTCAATGATGTAATCGCTTTCCAGCATTATTTCCTTATCGTGCTCCACTACCAACACTGTATTAGGATTAGCAGCAAGTTGTTTCAATGCGCCAATCAATTTTCTGTTGTCGCGTTGATGGAGTCCAATGCTGGGCTCATCAAGTATGTAAGTTATGCCTGATAGCTGCGAACCTATTTGCGTTGCCAAACGAATACGTTGCGATTCGCCGCCGCTTAAGCTTTTAGCAGGACGGTCCAGCGCTAAATAATCCAAACCAACGTCCAAAATAAAACGGATACGGGCGCGGATTTCTTTCAGCAGATCTTTTGCAATGGTCTTCTGCCTTTCGCTGATTCGGCTCTCCAATCCGGTGAACCATTTTTCAAGATCGGCTAAATCCATCATGGCTAACTCGCCAATATTTTTCTCATCAATCTTAAACCACAAGCTATCTTTTCTCAATCTAGTGCCGCCACAGGTTTTGCAGGTGGTTTGATTCATAAACCCTTCAGCCCACGAGCGGATTCCTTCGGAAGTAGTAAAACGGAAACATCTTTTCAACAGTCCAATCAATCCACCTTTACTTAAGGTGTACCAACGGTCGTCAAAATCTTCAATTACAAGATCTTCATCATCCATCAATTCTTCACCCGGTTCGCCGTGCAAAATATAATGCAATGCCTCTGCAGGTATTTTACTTATAGGGTCATTTAAGTTGAACTTAAATTTCTTGGCAATGGAATTCAATTCGCGGAAAATAAAATTGTCCCGTGCCTCGCCCATTGGGAGGATACCTCCGCGGTTGACAGAAACCTTTTCGTCGGGAATAATCACTTCTTTCCGCACCTCGTAAGTAACACCTAAGCCATTGCAGGTAGGGCAGGCACCGTAAGGTGAATTGAAGGAGAAAGTATTTGGCGAAGGCTCTTCATAGGATATACCCGAATCAACACACATTAAATGCTTGCTAAAACTAAACACCTCATTCTTATCTGCATCCAGCAGCATAATAAGGCCCTTACCTTGTTTCATACCAAGGGTTACAGAAGTACGAATGCGATCGCGCGAGGCTGTTTCAATTTTCAAACGGTCAACAATCAACTCAATATCGTGCACCTTGTAGCGGTCAACCTGCATTTTAGGTTTTACGTCTACAATTTCTCCATCCACTCTTATTTTTAAATAGCCCTGTTTGCGTACTTGTTCAAACAACTCGCGGTAATGACCTTTTCTTCCACGCACCATCGGCGCAAGAACAATCACCTTTTTTAAATTGTGATGGATGAGTAAATGGTCGATGATCTGCTCCTCGGTAAACTTCACCATCTTTTTACCCGTTACATACGAGTAAGCATCGCTGGCGCGGGCAAAAAGCAAACGCAAAAAATCATAAATTTCTGTAACGGTACCCACCGTTGAACGCGGGTTGCGGTTCACGGATTTTTGTTCAATAGAAATAACGGGCGATAGTCCTGTAATTTTATCCACATCGGGCCTTTCGTAGCCGCCAATAAACTGGCGGGCATAGGCCGACAGGGAATCGAGATATCTTCTTTGTCCTTCGTTATAAATGGTATCAAAAGCCAATGACGATTTACCGCTGCCCGAAATACCGGTTATTACCACAAACTGGTTCCGGGGAATTGAAACCTCTACATTTTTCAGGTTGTGGACACGGGCTCCAAACACCTCAATGTTTTCAGGTTCAAGCACTTCCTCATCTAATTCATCCGAAAATGAAGGCGATGAATCCAATGCTGGATTTTGCTTTTTTGAGGGGGATTGAAGCAGTATATCTTCTGATGATTTCTTTTTAGCCATTAGCGAGCCGCGAAATTAAGGAAAAGGCATAACAAAAGGGGGGACGAAAAGGTTTAGTGGGAAATATATAGTTGAACAGTATCGAATTCCATGTTTCAAGTTTGAGCAGAGGTAATCCGCAAAGGGAAGCGGGATATTTGAGGGATATTTAAGGATGAACCCGTTTTCTACTCCATTACAAATTTTTTAACTCATTGCTGTTTTTGATCCTGTAAAACCAAATTACCTTTTTTCAAACCGTCAATTTCCTTTTTCATTTCCTCCATCTGCTGCTGTTGTTTGAAAATTGTTGCATTCTGCTCGTCAATCATTTTTTGCTGCTCTTGTACCGATTTAACCAGGGGGACTACAAAGTCGCTGTAGCTAAGGCTATAAGTGTCGTGTTCGTTGGCGGGCTTAACCAGCCCGCTAAAATTGTAACCCGCATTTTGGGCAGCCTGTTCCACCTGCTGTGCGCTGAATCCGCTATACAGGATATGTTCTTTATGCGCAATGCTGTTATCCCAAAACTCGCCATTAAATAAGGAGTCGGCTTTGCTGCCATAGGTAAAGTCGTTTAACTTTCTTACATCCAGGTTATAGGTAATGGGTTTTAGTTGTAGGATAAAATCCAACCCGTGGAGCTCATCATTAATATTTTTCTTAAAGCGGATATCGCTTAAAGCTGTAATGGTTTGGGTATTGCATTTAAGTGCAGTTATAGCACTATTTCCCAATACAACAGTATTGCTGTCTAACGCAATTGCAGCGTAACCAATAGCTGTAGAGTTGCTTAAACCAGGCAGATTCACATTTGCATAATTGCCCATTGCCGTATTGTAACTGCCCGATATAATGGAATTAAGGGCAAATGCGCCATCCGCAGTATTGTAATTACCGGTGGTGTTGGCGGAAAGCGATGTCGACCCGTTGGCAGTATTATAGTTGCCGGTATTATTAACAAAGAGGGCCATGGACCCATTGGCAGTATTGTTGTTGCCGGTAGTGTTAGCCGACAGGGTAAGTTGTCCGTTGGCGCTATTGTAACTGCCATTGTTATTATAAAGCGCCCGGTTTCCGTTTGCAGTATTGTAATTGCCCGTAGTGTTATGGTAAAGTGCCAAGTACCCATTAGACGTATTCCAGCTACCGGTTGTGTTGAAGCCCAGGGACCAGAATCCTATCGCAATATTATAGCTGCCGTTTGTATTATTTAAAAGCGCCCACGCGCCATTGGCGGTATTTTCATTACCGGTGATGTTGCTATAAAGGGATTGATAGCCGGTAGCAGTATTACTGCTGCCTGTAATATTCGCATTCATAGCCTTACTGCCTATGGCGGTATTGCCAATTGTAGGGCCCATTTGATTAAACAAAGCAGAATCGCCAATGGCTACCTGGTTGGAGGCAACGTCATTGTTGTTCATGGCAAAGTTGCCGATGGCTATATTGGAATTGCCGGTTTGATTACTAAGCATGGCATGGTTACCTATGGCAGTATTGTAATTGCCGGTTGAGTTGTCTTCCAATGCCAGGTTACCCATTGCCGTATTCCACGAACCGGTAGTGTTATTATTCATTCCCTGCTCACCCACAACGGTATTATCAGAACCGGTAGAGTTAAGGCGCATTGTAGCATAACCCATCACCGTATTCCCCGTTCCGGTTGTGTTAGCTCCTGCGGCATCCCATCCCACAGCGGTATTCCAGATCCCGGTAGTATTAAGAGCCAGTGCGGCCACTCCATCGGCCGTATTGTTGGTGCCCGTAGTATTAAAAAACAACGCCTGAAACCCCGTTGCTGTATTTTGTTCACCGATTGTATTGAAAGTTAGTGCAAATGCTCCCTCGCCAGTATTGTAACGCCCCGTAGTATTGTTAAACAATGCCTGGTAGCCGGTTGCTGTATTATGGTAACCGGTTGTAGTGGCGAATAAGGCTTTGCTACCTACCGCCGTATTACCGCCCGCACCGCCATTAAGGTTAAATAGTGCCGAGTCGCCAATGGCTACCTGGTTAGAGCCAACAGTATTATTATACATGGCAAAATAGCCGATAGCAATATTGGAATTGCCGGTTTGGTTTCCTTGCATCGCCTCACTGCCAATACCTACGTTGCCAGAACCATTGACATTACCATGCAAGGCCCAATACCCATCGCCGACATTATCATTTCCCACGCGGTTAAGATACAGCGCCTGGTAACCGTTGGCAGTATTATCGTTTCCGGTATTAATGTTAGCGAACATTGCCTGCGCCCCTACCACGGTATTATACGAGCCGGTAGTACCGTAAAATACAGCCTCAGCTCCAACAGCAGTATTGAAAATACCGGTAGTGTTACTAAACATGGCCTCTTCGCCAATGCCGGTATTTTCCCTCCCTGTAGTATTTGAGAACAAAGCCAGATAACCATCAGCTGTATTTAGAACGCCAGAAGTATTCGTATACATGGCTTTGTTTCCAGTGGCCGTATTATTAGCGCCTGTTGTATTGGCATACAAAGATTTACTACCCAC